>CAMFKA010000098.1 GCA_945957185.1 uncultured Chlamydiaceae bacterium
TATAAGCAACTTATATTCAGTTATTTAACATTTTTCACACTCTCGAAAGGGCGGCCTAAACGCTTAAGTTGACGACATTGGCCCTTGCCCTTGCCCAAATTTTTCTAATAATCCAAGGTAGCCGGGTCGTCCTCGACCTGGTAATTGAACGCGACATCAAAAGACTTGGGCAAGGGCAAGGGCAGGGGCAAGGGCAGGGGAAGTTACTACCCCTTCATCTGGGAGATACGACTACTTTTCCTCCTCCGGAGCATCAGCAATGAGAGCTTCGGTGATTAAAACAATCCCCCCAACAGAGCCTGCATAAACAAGAGCGTTTTTAACCACTTTTGCGGGATCGATCACTCCGGCGCTCACCAGGTCTTCAATTTTATCGGAAAGAACGTTGTAGCCGAAATTCGGTTTGCTGTTCACCACTTCGTTCAAAATCATTCCGCCATCTTGACCCGCATTGGCAGCAATTTGACGCAAAGGAGCGCGGCACGCTTCTTTGACGATTTGTGCGCCGATAGCTTCGTCGCCTTCCAGTTTAAGTTGATCCAGCGTTTGGCTTGCTTTGAGTAGCGCCACACCACCACCGGCGACGATACCTTCTTCAATCGCAGCTTTGGTGGAGTTTAAGCTATCTTCGTAGACTTGTTTCTTTTGTTTCAGTTCCGGTGTTGTGGCTGCGCCCACTTCGATGACAGCGACACCACCGCTAAGTTTAGCTTTACGCTCTTGCAGCTTTTCGATCTCGTAGGTGGTTTTGGTGTTGGCAATTTCATTTTCGATCTGCTTGATTCTTGCTTGGATTTCTTCTGGTTGCCCTTCTCCGCGTACAATCAAAGTGTTGTCTTTGGAGACGCTGATCGATTCCGCTTTCCCCAATGCATTTTCGGGAAGCTCATTCAATGTAATACCGGCTTCTTCCGAAATTACGAGTCCGCCGGTTAAAACTGCTAAGTCTTGCAACAGCGCTTTCCGTTGATCTCCAAAGCCCGGGGATTTGACGGCACAAATTTTGAGTGTTCCGCGCAGCTTATTGACGACAAGAGTGGATAGTGCATCGCCGTCGATGTCTTCGGCGATGATGAGCAACTCTTTTCCTGTCGTTGCTGTTTGTTGGAGGACGGGAAGGATTTCGTGGATGTTTGAAATTTTCTTGTCGAGGATCAAAATACTTGCGTTGTGGAGCTCTGCAAGCATTTTTTCGGAGTTAGTGCAGAAGTAAGAGCTGATGTAACCGCGGTTGAATTGCATCCCTTCAACGATATTGATGGTGGTGTCGATCGATTTCCCTTCGGCGATGGTGATGACACCTGAACGGGTGACTCTTTCCATTGCATCGGCAATGGTTTTTCCAATGTCGCTATTGCCTGAGGCGGACACTGTAGCGATGTTTCTGATCTCGTCGTTATTTTTCACTGCGATGGCGGATTTTTCGATCTCTTTTACGATATGTTCAACAGCTTTGTCGATCCCTCTTTTGATACCTATCGGGCTTGCGCCTGCAGCGATCATTTTGACGCCGTGTTCCACTAAACCGCGGAGCAAAACAGTCCCTGTCGTTGTGCCGTCGCCGCATTTGTCTTTAATTTTTTGGATCACTTCTTTAGCCATTGCAGCACCCATATTTTCATAGGTGTCTTTTAGAACGATGTCTTTGGCGATGCTGCTGCCGTCGTTTGTGATGGTGGGGGCTCCCCAACCTTTTTCTAATCCCACATTTTTACCACGAGGGCCCAACGTTGAGGCTACAACATCGGCGAGTTGTCGGATCCCTTTGAGAAGGAGTTCTCTTGCTTGCTCTTCGAAAATGATTTCTTTAGGTGTTGATGACATGGGTGTTTTTCCTTTCTATGATAATCGTAAACTCATTTGTAATCCGTAGGTCGATGTCAATTCATCGACGCAAATTCCATCTACCCCTGTTGCAGCGTAGGCGCGGACAGTGTCGAGGGTGATCGCTCCGCCGTTATTGATGTAGATTTTCTTGTTTGTCGGTTTGATCAAAGCAACTGCTTTTGATACTTCTTTCGGTGGCATATTGATCAATAATATGGCCGTGGCTTGAGTTTGCAAAGCCTCGGGAAGGTATTTTAAATCTTCGATTTCAATTTCATAAGGCTGACCGGGGTGCGATTTCTCAATTTTCATCGCCGCATCATGCACGGGTTTATCGTGGTGAGCTTTCAGTATTTTGATGTGATGCGTTTTGATGACGATTCTGTCGTGTAAGCCAAAGCGATGGTTAAAGCCTCCGCCGACCCTAACGGCATATTTTTCGACGGCACGTAATCCTGGAAGGGTTTTGCGTGTATCTAGAATTTGGCAGTGGTAGCCCCCAATCTCTTTCACATACTCGCGCGTTGTCGTGGCAACTGCGGAAGCGTGGGACAGTAATGTGATGGCGATTTGAACTCCTGAAAGAATCACTGTTGCCGGTCCTTGAATAGCGGCAATGATGGTGCCGGCTTGCTGAAAAGAGCCCTCTGCAACAACAAAAGAGACTTCCACTTTTGGCGATAGCTTCGCAAATAGCGCTTTGAGAATCGGTAGTCCTGCGACGATACCGGCTTCTTTCAGAATAATTCTGACTCCCAGTTCATTGTCGGGAGACAATAACGTGTTTGTGGTGGCGTCTGCCGCGCCGATGTCTTCAGCGATGGCAGTGTTGAGAAGGGCGTCGATAGTCGGATCGATCATACAAAATTCCCAAATGTTGAATGAATGAAGATAGTAGCACGCTGTTCAGTTTTTTTCCAATGGAGATAAAAGACGCTTGTAAAATTCCCTTTTGGGAAGCCCTCTCTCTTTTGCGGCTTGCTTGATCGCTTCCTTTTTGTCGATGCCTAGGTGCTGCTCGATCCATGAAACGTGCTCTTGATCCGACATCTCGGTCCAATAACTTGCTTCCGGAGTGGGGGCACGATCAAAAAGAAGAACAACTTCCCCTTTGAGAGGTGTCTCCTTGATGACAATAGAAAGCTCTTTCGCTTTGCCGCGGAGAAATTCTTCGAATTTCTTTGTTAGCTCGCGAGCAATCACAAGCTGTTGATCGGGCGATCGTTGGGCGATGAGGTCGATAACATCCTCGATTTGATGCGGTGAGACGTAACTGAGAGAGGTTCCGGGGTAGAGAGAAATTTGGTCGAGTGCTTCGATGAGTTCCGATTCTTTTTTGGGGAGAAATCCGACAAATTGGAAAGGGGCTGTGGGGAGTCCGGAGCAAACAAGAGCAGTGATGAGAGCGCAAGCGCCGGGTATAGTGGAGACGGGGATTTCTTCTGCAATACAGCGAGCGACGAGTCGTTCTCCGGGATCACAGATACCCGGCGTGCCCGCATCAGAGATAAGCGCCACCGTGCGCCCTTCCTTTAACATGCGGACGATTTCATCTTCTTTGCTGGCTTCGGAAAACTTATGGAAGCTTTCAAGGGGAGTCGTGATTCCGTAATGTTTGGTGAGGATGGAGGAGTGCCTCGTATCCTCACAAAGGATGCGGTCAGCAGTTTTGAGAGTTTCTATAGCTCGAAAAGAGATGTCGGAGAGGTTTCCAATGGGAGTAGATACGAGAATTAACATAGATCCAAGTTTTGAATCACTTTGTGTGTAAAAAAGGTGGCACCCAGATTCGAACTGGGGGTCGAAGCTTTGCAGGCTTCTGCCTTACCACTTGGCCATGCCACCGTGTGGAAGAAGTAACGATTTATAGCGGATTGCATTGAAGAGAGTCAAGAAAAAAAGAAAAAAATTATTTTTTGATTTAGAGCTCTTGCTTTTTCGACCACTCAGTCCAGCTGATATCTAGTTGTGGGTGCTCTTGGCAGTATTGATAAAATTCTTCGACGAACTCTTTACGTAAGTCGGCATGCTCTTTTTTCCAACCAGTATCGTCGCTTTCCAGCACGCTCCGGCCGCCGATCAGCTCCTGCCTTTTCGAGATGTCCTCAAGGGACACATCGCGTCCATTGCGGATGATGTCATATAAAACCATGAAAGTGGTCGTTCTTCCACGTCCTGCAGAGCAATGGAAATGCAGCCACGTGTCGGCGTCCATGTTTTTAACGAACGAAACGAAATCGTCTACAGCAGTGTCCGGAGGCCTTGTGTGGTCTCTAGCCATGATACGGTGATACGGTAAACCGAGCTCCTGTACTGCGTCTTCCTCTGTACGTGCACTTTCGAAGACAACGGGGATGAGTTGTTCCGCGGCTTTGCTCTTGTAAATGTATTTGGGAGGATGTTTGTATAAGCGCTCGATCCGTTCTTGTGTGTCGAGGTTGATTTCATGACGAGTCAATCCGATGTTCGTCCAGTTGCGGCTGGAGTACCAGGTGATTGCCATGTCGTTCATCATGGCGTGGGGCTCTTCTCGGAGGTCGACAATGACAATGTTGTGGTGAGGGATGTTTTCAATGAGAGTGGAGAGGCTGTTAACTGAGAATTGCCCGCTGCCCGATACATTCAGTTCGGCAAGACCGAAGTCGTTTACGCTGCTGTCTTCCGGAAGCGGATTTAAAGTGGTGCGAAAGTTGCGAGGGAGTTCGTGATCATTTGCCATATTGAGGATGAGGTAAGTTTCTGGTCGTTCATTAAAATAATGAGCAGCGGAAAGTGAAATAAAAAACGATGAAGCTAATAGAAATATTAATTTAGTCATTCTGTTTACGACTCTTTTAGTTTAAAGTGCATTTTAAACTAATTAGATGATTAAATCAACAGAAATGTGTGGGTTATCACACAAAGAAGCGCCTCGGCAAAAAGGACAAGGGACAAAAAGGACAAGGGACATAAACGACGAAAGGGACTTAAAGGACTAAGGACAAGGGACGGAGGGACATAAATGACGAGCATCCAAAAATACAGTCCTTTATGTCGTTTGTCCCTGGTCCTTTACGTCCTTTTCGTCGTTTATGTCCCTTGTCCTTTTTGTCCCTTTTACTTATTGAGGTTAGCTGTAAGGAAATTTTAATCAAAAAAAACTGCGATTGTGTTTATATAAGTAATTTATATTTTATAAAACGTTTTATCGTTACATCGTTATGCGTTTTAGCTCGGCGATAGCATCTTTCAAAGAGATCCTCTTCTTATAATTGCTGCGCCGCATCTTCCTCTGTAAAGCTAAAATTTCGCAATCTAAATTTTCTGGTAAATCGTTTGCCTTTGCACGCTCTTCAAGAAATTCTTTTACTTTGCTCTCCTCGATTCGGTCATATATATCAAGAAGCAATCCCAGGCAGACTCCAAGAGCATACGTTTCTCTCGCCCCCATGATAGTTTTTACTTCTTCAATATTGTTTTGTATGATCATTTTATTGAGCTCAACATAATCTAAATCTTGTCTGTATAATTCAGCATAAGGTGGGATGGGTCCCTTTAGAATGTCTTTCAGCTGTCTGGTATGCCCAAAATCAATTAATGTGAGCGTAACTTCGTCGCTTTCTATTTTGACGACGATGTTGTCCAACTTGATATCTAAGTGATAAAGATGCTGGAATGGGAACTGAAGATGATTAAAAAATAGATTAACTCCAAGATGTCAACGAAACTTTTGAATAGAGAGAGCGTTTGCGCTCTGTTGAGATTTCTTCTTCTGATTGTGTGTAACGAGGTTCCATAATTTTTTTCTATTACGCCCACAAGTGGTATGGCCCCCTTTGAAAGGGATGCTTGGGGTGGTATGACTATCATGGGCGGGGATGGTAACCCTTTGATCTCGCCGTATGTTGCGTGTAGCATTTTTAACAGATGAATTTGGTCAAAAATTGGAGCAATTATAGATTTATAACGATCTCTCATTGGACGGTGAATATGTTTAAGGACAAACTTTTCTCCGGTAGAAAGGCTTTCAGCTGTTTGTGCTAAACAGGTACGCCCCTTTCCTAGGAGGAGGTTAAGAACATGTTCATTTTTGTCGTCGAGAGATCCAGACCAACGGATGACATCCAATTTCCCCTGTTCGTTCGTGTAAACAAGAAACGCACTATGTGGGAAATCGTCGATTTCTATCGTTTCAGGTGTTTCTTTTTTTAGTTGGTCGAAGATGGTTGCCATAAAATAAATGCGTTTCAAAAGATACAAGAACTCCTCATGCGAAGTGATCGAGTTTTGAAGGGATAGCTGAAAAGCCTGAGGATATGTGGTGTGTTCGAATAAGAAATTTAGGAGCTCTTCCGAGTCGAACTTCTTGTCTAAGAACAACTGTGCTGCTTTATCGTTACAATCATTATCATCATCGGAAGTATTTAACGCGGTCAAAATTTGAGTGTTTATAAAAGAAAGGGAGCTTATTTCCTTTGAGGATCGAAACTTTTGAATGGGAAGGTTCTTACCTGAGATGGATGCTTGAGCAATGAAGTCGATCGGAGGGACGCTCTTTCCAAAACTTTTGACGGTCTGATCCGGAATCCAAAGAATTGGTTCCGGAGGAGTGGCTGTCTTATCTAGTAGTGCGGTTAATTCCTTAAAGCGGTGTTGGTCTTTTTCCTCAGTATAATCTTCTAGAGCGTGCGAATAAAGAGATTCAAGAGTATTAAAAGGGCTACAGCTAAGGGTGTATGTTTTAAGAGTGGCTGAATCGAAAACGGATTGTTGAGGGGTATCTTTATTTGGAGTCCAATAAAAACATCTAATTTTGTTTTCAGAGCCTCGGAAGGCGATGCGGTAAGTGTGGATGGGGGGGGTAAAGGAAGGAACAAATACTTGTGGCTCATCATTATAAAGCTGAAGAAAAATTTGAGCTTCGATGAATTGTCGTTGGATTGTTTCGATTTTTTCCGGTGTATTCGGAAAGATGTATTCTAATGTTTCTTCGTAGGTGGTGTGATCGACGAGGAATCTGTCTCTTAATCCTTCGTTAGAGAGGCAGGGAGGTAGGTTTGTGCATTGATGTGGCGACAATATTGTGCGGAAGAGGTCGAGAAGGTGAGGTGGAGATTGGGTGGGGAGTTCTGCGTATGATGTGGAGGGGCCTGCAGATGGATAAGATGAAATAGCGCTCATGTTTGTTCCCCTATTTTTTGGGGGAATTGTAGTACTTGATGTCAACGCTGTCAACAAAAACGAGAAGTAACTTCACCCTGCCTGTGCCCGTGCCTGTGCCTGTGCCCGATTTTTATTGCAACGTTCGATTACCCTGCTTAAAAGTTAAACATTTCGTCAATCGATCGGGCACAGGCACGAGCACAGGCACAGGCACAGGCAAGGGATTTGGGTGGGATGAGTGGAACTGCAATGATTGCACAAAAGAAACATTTTTGTTAGAACTACTGGTGAATCTCTCTAAAGGAAATCAATTGTCTCCCAGAAATTACCTGCAAAACAAATTAAAGTGCACCTACCAGAGACTTGTCGTCGATAGTAGAACCGCGTCCACCGGGGACCTATACATCGCTTTGAAGGGCGCTCGCGTCGATGGACACGATTTTCTTGAAGAAGCCAAAAAAAACAGGTGCGTCGCTGCGCTTGTGTCGCGCCGTGTCGCTGTTGACCTCCCTCAAATCGTTGTTCCCGATCCGATTCTATTTCTTCAGGAAACTATCTCCGAATACATCGCTCAACACAAACCACGCGTGATTGCTATCACGGGATCCGTGGGTAAGACAACAACCAAAGAGTTTGTGCGACAGCTTCTTTCTACCCGCTACGTTGTCGCGGCAACGCCGGGAAATGCAAATTCTCAAATTGGGCTCCCTCTCGCCATTTTTAACGGTTTCTCCGGCGA
>CAMFKA010000099.1 GCA_945957185.1 uncultured Chlamydiaceae bacterium
ACTGTCGAGTGAAGAGGCGCTCGCTGATAACCCGTCTTCATTTTCTTCGAACGTTGGTAATGAAGACTTTAGCAGTGTCACCAATCCTCTCTGCATGATATCAGCATCAGAAACCGGTTTGAATTGCCTATGAAAACAGGTGGAAGGTTTTTTCGAAAATCCGTAGGTGAAAACTCCGCGGACACGATCTTCCCCTTCTTTTTGTATTTCTCCCAGGAGGGCTCTCCCTCTAGGAATTTTGATGGAATAGATTTGTTTGAGCGTTTTATCCCCAAAAACACGATCGACAAGAGAAGAATATCCGTGCCCATGCCAATGTTCTTCCAGCTCATGGATTGGAAGTGCTGCGTAAAGCTGCTCCTCTTTATCGCGAAATTCTCGTATCGACTCGATTTTGTCTCGCGGGCAATTCATCCACCTCTTAACTCTTTCATGGTAATTAACATGTCGCGCGTTCACGACAGACTGAATGAACGAGTGTAATTCCGTATCAACAGGATCCGGAAGTGCAGGAGTGGTGCTTGAACAAGCAATCGGTTTTGGAATTGAAGGGGCTTTAGGAGAAGGGGTCTTGACCACCTTTTTCTTTTTTGCTCTCCTGTTCAAAGGGATTTTAGCTGGGCCTTTGGAAGAGCTCGGCTTAGGAGAGGATGGCGGAGCGTCTTGTTTAGCGATGATAAACCGAGTACACAGCTGTTGGTATAGCGACTGAAGCTTCCCAAACTGCGTTTTAATCTCGTCACTGCTGATAGTTCCTTCCGTTTCCGTTATAATATCAATGGGTCCATGAGTTCTCGCAAGTGCTGCGATTAATGTACTTTGCTTGATGAAGTATTGGTTATTAGTAAGTGTGGAGCAGGCAGCAAAAGTATCAGGAAAAAACTCACCCAAAGAATTGACAGCGTTATAAAAATCGTTATTTCCATAGAAATGTTGCCGAAATGTTTTTATCCCCTTAAGCATAGTTTTCAGCAATACAATCATACCCGGAACTGTGGCAATCGCAGCCTCTTTGGGGAGTTCTCTTAATTTTACACCCCCGTACAAATCATAGATACCGTGTGCGATGACATCGTTGAATCGATAAAAACACACTCCCTTAATAATTTGAAAGCAGCGTTCTAAACAGTCCAGATTTTGCGCAATTTTTGCCAACATCTGTATTCTAGGATTAGGGTCTCTCGTCAACTCTTCCAGTTCTTTCTTTATTTCGGGATTTAACGTGAAAATGGAGCTTGAGACCACTTGATCCGTATAAGCATGCGGATAGATACGCAGGAACAACAAAAGGCAACGATCATCTTGAATCATATTAGAAGGGAATCGGACACGCATTTCTAGCCCTGAACCGGCAATAAAGGAGCATTCCATTTCCAAAATCGACCGTACCATATGCAAAAAACCGTTTACCACATTCAAATAGTGAAGCAGCTCCTTAAAAAATTGCACCTCTCCCGCCATCATAAACACACACTTAGGGTCGAGTTTTCTTGCTGCAAGAATTCTTTCGAGAGAAGTTTTTTTCAAAAATTGCTCAGCATGTGGCTGCGAAAAAAAATCTATGGAAGAGTAAAATTGAGTTTGCAATGCAAACGCCTCTTGAAGCGTCTCCTGAGACGGATTTTCATTATAATCCTTTTCTAGCTGTTTATGCCTATCGTTTAATGCATAAAGATCGGAAGTAAAAGCTGAGGATGACGACACTTTCAAAGACATGCAACACTCCTTAAAACGGGGAATATCCTTTTGATGTACAACACTTTGCAGCAAGTATACGCCATTTCTGAATTTTTGAAAATTTTTTATGCCGATGTGAAGATAAAACTCCGTACCTGTGCCAGAATAATACTTTTCTTTTGAGCGTGACCTGAAATCGTCCTTTTCGTTAAAATTATTTCTCCACTTCCAATACGGAGTCATCACCACATGAAAAAAATCACCTTCATCTCAGTTTTCTTTTTTACAACCACCACTCTACTTGCCGAGGTAGACTACTCTCATCTTCTGGATGCACCATTCCCACCCCAACCTAACTATGAAAGGCAATATGACGCCTCTGTCACAGAATTTAACACCATCGACGACGTCTATCACTACGAGTTAGGAACATCAAATTCGTTGATGCGCTCCCGTCAAGAGTATCATCGTCGTCTGCTAGCCTCATGTAATACGGAAGAAGCATTTTTATCGCTGCACGAGATCGCAGGGTATTTAGTCCCCCTCAACACAGAAAAATCGATCTCCAAAGATGTGACAGAGCGAATCAAAATCGTCTTCGATCAAAGCTTGCGCCGCATTTACTATGCCACCTACGGCTGTGACACACTAGAGGAAGCTCTATACGCTCATGAACAATTGCAAAGCGCGCTCGCAAAACACTTTCCCGATGGCATTCCCTTAGAAAAAGAGCGTTTAAGCAAGTATTCCAAAGCGATGGCTTGTGGATACCGCAAGGAGCATTTAAAAAAAATCGAGAGCCTGAGAAAGAAAAGACTCTCTTTCTTAGATGAGAGTGATGAAACCCTTACTGACAATGTTCACCTCGGGCTCAATCCTGTACGCCTTGTCGTAGATAAAAAGACCCGCACCCCGCTAGCGATCTGGAAAGCAGGATCCGACAAATACTACGGCAAATTTTTGCTAACAGCAATGGGCTTTAACGACAAATTAAGCGATTTAGAGAAAACGAAAGTTGAAGTTGGCTTTATTGCCACATGGAATGAAATTTTAGCTCAAAGTTTAAATTATCTATTTCGTGGGAAGTTCCACACCCCAACCATGGCGCGATTTGGCAACACCACACTCCACGCTTACCATACCAACGAAGGATCGTTATCAAAAAAACTCAATGTCAATGAAGATGACGTTGAAAGTTACCTGCAATCCTTCGACATCTCCCATACACACCACTGGGCTTTGATGCAGCTACTGATGAGCACCTCCGATTCCCACTTCGGAAACACGCTTGTCGATGGATCACACCTCATTTTGATCGACTTTGGTCGCGCTTTAGGGATTCCCAACCCCTTCCCCCTGCTACAGCTACGCTGCAGTTTTTATGAGTTTCCACAGATGCGTCAGCCGTTGTTAGCTAGCGACTCTCTAACATTCGAACAAGACATGGTGCCGTGGCTAACAGAGTTTACTGATGGAATAGAAAAATATGAAGAGAGCTCTTTGGTACAGACTTTGATTGGAAAAGCGATCGATCACCTCAAGAAAAATCTTATTATGGTGAGATTAGGGATGAAGTGGGGATTGACTCCGTTAGAATTATGTCGATTGAAATACCCGTCCATCGATCTGAAAGACCACTTCGAGCTTGAAGAAGCATTTAAAACCATTCACAAAAAAGACCTCTACAGCGGCGACATCAAAGCCACAGAAGTGCGCAAGGCTCTACTAGCATGCAAAACTTTTAGCCGAGCGCCATTTTTAAAGACATATGTGATTGCGGGAACCGACGACGAATTGTTTGAATATTTGATAGAGAGGGAAATTGAAAAGCTTGTCGATCGAGATTACGAGGAGCTGTTCTCTGAAATAGAACTAGGCTGGCTGATGCGCGCCAGCCTACTGCTTCCTATACAAACAAAACCGTTTTTCTAGCTTACTTCACTTCAGGAGTGGTGACAGGCACCTCTGAAGGAACTGTTCTAAGCAGTTCGGGTTGCAGCATAGGTGTCGCTTCCAGCACCTTAAAGCTAGCGATAATTCGCTCGAAAAGCCCACGATTGACTAAGTACTCGTTTGGCGTTGCAGAAAAGGTGATCACGTAGCCATATTCCCCTGCAATCAAATAGTACTGCAATTCATCGAGACTAATTTCCCCTGCTTCGGTTTTAAGTGTGCGCGTAAAGTGGATCCAACTCGAAGACTCCTTTGGAATCCCTCCTGTGCCACTGGAGATTTCAACAAAGTTTTCGAAAGCTTTGGGAAGATTTTCCACATTAACTTTATAGAAATTCGCAAGAGACAAATCTCTACTGACCTTTCCCGCAACAACTCCAACATTTGTCAAAGCTACTTTATCACTAGCAGGAACAGGAGCGTAGATAAAAAGATCCAGCCCTTCACGAGATTTATCTTTCACCCAATCTGGAGGCACTTCGAGAGAAAAATTCTTCTCTTTTACCTCGATCAATTGGTTCTCTTGTTTTGATTTAGGAGCCTCTTCAGCAGCGCTCGCAGAAAATGGAGTACTCGAGACAGCACCCAACAGTAAGAGTGAACACGACATCAACTTTCTTAACATGATATTCCTTAACTAGTTAAATCGTAACTTTTTCGTCATTATCCAAATCATAGAATTTATTTCAATGCTCGTAGCAGTTCTGCTCGAATATTCCGAATTTTGCTGACATGGTCATTGATTTTGGCGACGGTCGCTTTGGCACCTTTGTCTCCCAAGAAAAAGAAATGCCCCCCCTCTATTCTCCCCTGCAGCTTCTGCGGAGCGGTCGCAATCGTATCTACCAATTTTTTCCAGTTCAACTCGGAAAATTTGTTAAAATCTTTAGTCGAATAAGCGAAAAAATTCTGATAAAGAGATTGTGTAAGGTAGAAACTCCACACCCCTGCGCTCATTAACGTATTTCTCAGGTCCTTCGATGAATCCCCGGTGATGACGCCTATCAACGGATAATGGAAATAGGCAAAAGCTCCCGAATCATTCAACCCCTCCTCTAAAGCAGGGACAAAGCTTTCGTTGTGATACCGGTAAACAGACTCCCACACATTGATAGGAAACCCTCCCATATAGTCCATTTTGAAAGTGGAATCATTGATAATAGCTCGACGAACGGCACTTTCTTGCAATCGTAGATTCTCTTCAATGAACGGGTCGTATTGCGCCGCGGCGTAGCCGTTTGGCGTCATACTAAATCCACGCTTCGGCTGCGAAATCAATGTTAACTGCGGAGTTAAAGCATTCAGAGCGATGAAGGCGTCAATAGTAATGGACAGTGGGTCTAACGCGACAGTCAATGCCTCCACAAGTCTCCCTCCGGCACTATAGGCCACGACAATAATCTCTTTGTGGAGCTTGTGAGTTTTAATCGTGTCTTCCACCACCTCGGCAACTTGGCGCCCCCAATCTTGAATTGTAAACTCCGGATGTGTTGTCGGAAATATCGGGTGATCCATCGTATGAGTAATCGCTAAAAACGGATTCCCCGCCTGTTTGATCCAGTAGGCTAAAAAGTCCTCCGATTGCCCCCCGGAATGCCCATAAGCAATGCGAGACATAATCGGACCACCGGAAACAAAAACTACCAATGGCAATTCCGGTTTGCTATTAGAAAAATAAGTCAGGCAAGGATAACCACCGGCCACTTGGATTTTTTCCGAAGGAAATAGGGAATATTGCATGAAATCGCTCCTTGTTGCTAGTTTACATTTAAACGGATAGGTATAGATGTTTGCAATCGGGATTGATATCGGCGGAACAAATACAAGGGTAGGGCTTGTCAGCGACAACGGCGTCCTGCAAGAAATCAGACAATTCCCTACCGACTCCACACTGCTACCGGAGCTGTTTTTTGAACTAATCATGCAACAAGCTCGACCGTTCTTTGAAAAAGCCTCCGCAATCGGAGTTGCCATAGCGGGACAGACAGACAAAAATCGCCTTCTTTTTGCTCCAAATCTAAAATGGAAAAATGTCGATATCGCCCACATTATCAAACAATACACCAAGCTCCCCGTCACTGTTGAAAACGATGTGAGGGCATCTTTAATAGCCGAAACAGCTTTTGGCGCCGGCAAAGACAGCAAAAACGTGTTGCTGTTAGCTTTGGGAACGGGATTGGGAGGTGCCGCAATTATTAACGGAACATTGCTGCTGGGAAGTCGCGGAACCGCCTGCGAAGTGGGTCATCTATGCATCAATCCGGAAGGTAGAGCCTGCTCTTGTGGCGGACGCGGCTGCTTGGAGGCATACGTGGGTGGCTGGGCAATACAAAAAGAATCGGGAGGACTCTCCCCTGAAGTCGTTTTTGCGGAAGCTAAAAAAGGAAACGAAAATTGTCAAAAAATCATCAATGAAGTAATTGTAACATTAGGAGCCGGCGTTGCCTCGTTATTGAACCTGTTGAATCCGGAAGTAGTGATCTTTACAGGAGGGATTTTGAGTAAACATCCTGACATTATCACCTCTGTAAGAGCCGAAGCGGAAAAGCGAGCATTACCTACTGCAACTCAACAAGTCGAATGGAGAACTGGCACACTTGAACACTCCGGAGTGATCGGCAGCGCTTTAAAAGCAATGAGATTATCCTAACCAAAGGAGTTGTGTATGACAAAAGAAACCCCTAGACACCGTAAAGCGGACAGAAAAAAACCTACTTTGTCGCTTAAAGAAAAGCGCGCAAAGAAACATGAGAAAAAAGCATCACACGAATTCATTCAAAGCGAATAGCAAAAAAAGCAGGGGCATCAATCTGACGCCCCTGCTCAATTTCCAAACCTGATTCTTTTCTTTGTTTAAATGATTAAAAATCAGATCCTTTCTACAACCAAAAACTCCGCGTCTTTGCGTCCCCGCGTCTCCGCGTGAATCTGTTCATCTCATTGGATGTTAACACACTACAACATAAGAAATATAATGGTTTAGGTGTCGGGTCCGCACCAGATCACGTTGTCTTTTTCAAACCAAGCAAATTTCTTATCGATAACATCTTTGGCGAGCTTGTTCGCTTTATTATCTTCGTTGTCACTCAATGCTTCGAACTGGCTATCAATTCGACGCATTGCCATCGCGCAGAAGTAATCCGCCAACGCATAGACATCTTTCTCTTTCCCTTGCTTTTGATGCAAACTCGCCGCATAAGCGCATGTTGCCGCCATCGCAAAAAGATCTGTTGCGATATTCATTAATCGCGCCAAAATCATTTGTTTTCTCTCCAGGCCTGCTTGGTAGCGAGCCATGTAGAAGAAAATATTGCGGGCTAAATCGGGAGCTCTCTTCTCGATATATTTGTTATACTGAGCAAGTTCGCCAAACTCGGAATAAGAGCTACTGAAGAACGACTTAAACCACATTTTAGGATACCAAACAGCGTAATGCCCGGCGGACTTGAAGAAAGTCGCTATTTTAGAACCGATAGAGGCTCGCGGATTCAGCAAGTTCTCGGCGCGTTTCAGATGAGAGTCCATTGCCTCACGTGCCAAGAATAGTTGCATGATCTCTGTAGATCCCTCCAAAATCCTGTTAATACGGCTGTCCCTCAACATCCTTTCAACAGGGTAAGCAGGCTCTCCGCGAGCTTTTAAAGAGCGCGCAGTTTCATAACCACGGCCTCCGCGAAGCTGTAACGTCGTGTCGATAATCTTCCACACTTCTTCAGTACAGAACATTTTCGCCATGGCCGCTTCGATTCTGATATCCACTTTACCTTGATCTTGCCACGAGCTAGTCAACCAAGCGATCGCTTCCATCGCAAATGTCGTCGAAGCGATATAGGCGAGTTTTTCTCTACCG
>CAMFKA010000100.1 GCA_945957185.1 uncultured Chlamydiaceae bacterium
GTGCATCGGTGCCTGATGGATCAAATTTTTTACATGGTTGACTTGGACGCGAGGCTCTCAGCCTTGTTTCATCGGTTCGATCGTCAAAGTCGGCTTTTGGATACTCTTTGATTTTGTTTATAAGCGCGTTTTTAGTTTGCTCTAGACCATAATCGATGTTATCTCTGACGATGCTTTCTACTTCGTCACCTGTTAAAAATTCACCGATTCCATCACTATATCCAAAGACTATTGATCCTGGTGCAATTGGAGCGAATCTCTGAGTCACGTAATTTCCTCTAGGCAGCATTCCCTGTGACTGTGAACATTCAGGGATAATAGTAGCAGATTTATCAGGATTCAGTACAAGATAACAACAATCAGCATACTGCGCTGTATAGAGATAGGAGCCGTTTGGAGTTGTCATCACATGCGCAAAAAGTGATGCAGCACCAACAAACTGGGCATAATCAGCACGAATATAATTATTTGCCGCTCTATATTCTTCGATTGACATAGAGTTTAAAGCAGCGCAAAATTTTGGGTAATCTTGTTCGTTCAAACTTTCGAGTAATACCTTATGTTTAAGGTCAAGGTCGGTTAAACTTCCTGTCTCTTGAACATGACGCATCATCGTCAATCTTTCTTCCACTTTCTTTTTATTGAGGACTTCGCAAAACTCATCAAATTCCTGCTTAGAGATATTCCCTGATTTCTGTATCTGATTGACTACTTTTCCTTGTAAATCGTTAAAACGCGCTTGAATTGACTCGCCAGTAGTTTCGTAATTATCTGAAAGGCCTCTAAAAGCCTCTGAGTAACCTCTCAGATTTGCTGTTACTTGTTTGTGAAATGCTTCTTCAAAATCAGGTTGATTGGGATCAAATGTCTTTAAAAATTCTTCAAAATGATTAGTAATCGCTCGAAAAATGGGGTGCTGATCGCGGACTACTCGTTCATCATCATGTCCAACACCATCAAAGATGACTGCAGCTTTTAAGGATGGATTCTCCCATGTGAAATCGCAATTGTTGACACCGGTGACTGCGTGAGGATACGAAGCGCTAATTGCTGTTTCACACTCGTTTACTTCAAGTGCCCGGATACATTGTTCCAATGTATTGATGCGAACTGTATTGGAACGACCCAAAACGGAATTGATGAATTTCGTAAACATCCCGCTGTTACGTTCGTTATTAAGCTCGTTCGCTAGCAGATCTTTTAAACTTTGCACAAAAGGCGCTAGCTCTTTTTTTTCATGAAAATTGGGCTTCATGTTTACTAATATTTCTGCAACCACTAATGGATCAAAAAGCACAGGTTGATCCATCTCGTCCGCAATAGCGCCTGCATTCACTCCCTTTTCTCCGTATAAAACGACGACGGCTTCTCTGCTTCTACACTCGACAATCGATCCTGTACTTTTAATCTTAACGTATAATGTAGGGTTTTTGTTTTGCTCCGTATATGCATTCCACAACTCACTAAGTCCCTTAAAATCCTTTCGTACGGGATCGTTCGGATCTTGTGGGGGGTATGTGGGAACATAGTGTTCTAGTGGAACGAATTCATTTTGATGAGCTGTTGAACTTGAAGTGCTAGCTTGTTGATGTGTGACTTCATGATTGCTTAAATCATACTCTTTGCTAACTGTCGGTGGAATCGAAGAAGCTGCTGCGTTATTAATTTTTTGGTCTTGGTTAGACTGTTCGGACGGGTTCGAAGGTTCCGGAATGGAGGGACGTAACGAAGGGTTTCTTGGGGGAGTAATGTTAGATGACATGAAAACCTCACATTTTCTGATGATTTGTATTATATTTTAAAAATATCATAAAAATATTATTTAATATAGACGAGTTTTCTATTTCGCTCTCTTTTTTTTAAAAAGTTGCTTGATATTGGTCGATCTGTACAATTGGGATTTGTAGAGGATACAATAGGAGGAGAGAGATGGGCAAGAAATTTGAGGGAAAAGTCGCCATTGTGACCGGCGCATCCAAGGGGATTGGCGCTGAAATTGCGCGTCACCTCGCCAGTGAGGGAGCTTCTGTAGTTGTCAATTACTCCTCTAGCAAAGAGGGCGCCGATAAAGTCGTTGCCGCTATCACAAAGAGCGGAGGAAAAGCGATCGCTGTCCACGCGAATATGACTGATCATCAGTCTATTAAGCAACTTTTTGCAAAAACAAAAGAGACTTATGGAAAGCTCGATGTTCTGATTAACAATGCCGGTGTCTACGAATTTGTTCCTATCGATCTGATTTCGAAGGAGCATTTTCATAAGATATTCGATTTAAATGTGTTAGGTCTTTTATTTGCTGTTCAAGAGTCCGTTAAATATTTTGGAAAATCCGGAAGTATTGTCAACATCAGTTCAGTGGCCAGCACTGCGGGTATACCGGCAAGCGCAGTCTATAGCGCAAGCAAAGCTTCTGTGGACGCAATAACGAAAGTTTTGGCTAAAGAACTTGGACCCAAAAATATACGCATCAATAACGTTAATCCGGGGATGATCGATACCGAAGGCACCCGCACCAGTGGCATTATTGAGGGAGATTTTCACGATCATGCTGTCTCGCAGACACCATTAGGAAGAACAGGAATACCTCAAGACGTGGCGCCTGCGGTGGCGTTTTTAGCTTCTGACGACTCTTCATGGATCACCGGTGAAACATTATTCATTACAGGTGGATTCCGCTAAGAGGGTGTTTACAAAGTGTGATCAGGATGCTTTGCTGCTAGAAATCGGTTATAAGCCTGTAAAAAAATTTCGGAATATAAATTTATATTGCGAAATTTTTTTACAGGCTTATAACCGATTTTAGCACACAAATCATCCGATCGAACTTTGTAAACACCCTCTAGGAGGATATGCCGCACATTGTTTTACCTTTTTCTCCTCTGCCAGGGGTGACTTCAGGCTTCCTACAAACTGTTTTAGGAAGCTTCGGGCTTCCCCTTGCAGATCCTCTTTCTTCTCCTTTTTTGGTTCCTGTTTCGGATGGCGATCAGTTGTATTGCCTCGACTCCACTCCGCCTAATTGGGAACCCACAATGCCTACTATCGTTCTTGGTCATGGTCTGGGAGGTTCCTCTCGCTCCCGCTATATGGTGCGCTTGAGCAGATACCTCTTTGAGCACGGTTTCCGTGTTGTCAGGATCAACTTTCGGGGCGCCGGACAAGGGGAGGGGCTTGCACGACAACCCAGCCACGGAGGAAGAAGCGACGATTTTTTGGCAGTATGCCGAACACTGAAAAAGCAACATCCTTCGTCACCTCTTAAAGTGGTGGGGTTTTCTCTCTCCGGAAACATTTTACTAAAAATGCTTGGAGAATTAGGTGTAGAGGGACCTGATCTCATCGAGTGCGCAATAACAATTTGTCCCGCTGTCGATTTGAAAACCGGCGCTGTGTTTATTGGCAGGCCTGAAAACTGGTTTTTTCAGAAATATTACGTCGACAGCCTACTGGAAATTGTAGCTAGAAAGCGGAAGATCTTTTCCGATTACCCAGCGGTCAACTTTCCCGATCCGTTAAGCCTCTATCAATTTGATGAGCTTTATACAGCTCCTCTTAGCGGTTTTAAAAATGCCGATGATTACTACGAGCAAAGCAGCTCAAAACACTATATTCCACAAATTGCAGTGCCGACAACGGTGCTTTACTCCTTGGACGACCCTGTGATTCCGGCGGAAACGATCACTTCACTACAGTTTCCAGAAACGGTAACAGCCTATGTTACACAGTATGGAGGCCATGTGGGCTATCTAAGCTGGGTTAATGGGTCTTTTGGACTCCGTTGGATGGATAAAAAAGTGATAGACTGGCTACATGCCGAACAAAAATCATAAAAGGGATTTTTGACTTAGTCGAAGAGCGTGTTAGATTTAAGGATTTTATTGCGTAATACATACGGATCAAGATCTATGTCCTCTCCCCAAGCTACCGTTTCTGAAATTTTATCTACATAGACGGATTTGAAAAATTCTATAGAGAGCCAAGAGGCAAAAATGCCCCTTCCAACAAGATTACTTAAATCTACTTCTCCCACTAGACCATCATCGAAACGGACCCAAATTTTATAGTTTTCTTGTGGTTTGCATTCAACAATTCTGGCTCTTTTGAATGTCATAATACAACCTCAATTTAAAGGATCTATCTTTTTTTGAAGACCCCAGTCTAGCATATTTTGAATTAAAATGAAAAAAGCAGTAAACGATTTCGTTTTTTCATATCTTGTTGTACAATCCTACCTAGCAATAACCGGATCATAGAGCATAACATGAACTTTATCCTTTTAAACCTCCCTGTAAGAATAGAACCAACTTTTTGGCTTTTCCTCTTGTTTTTTACTGGTTTCTACCAAGATCCCTCTATGGACAGCGTGATTATTGGTGTCGTCATGATTGTAAGCCTACTGGTACACGAATTTGGACATGCATTGACGGCGGTTTATTTTGGAGCAAGGCCTTCCATTACATTGGAGGGGTTAGGTGGTCGTGCGGAGTATAACAATCATGGGATATCAAAGTTTCAAGAACTTCTCATCACCATCAACGGACCTCTTTTTGAAAGCGTATTGATTGTGATTCCCTACTTTCTTTTGCAGTCAGGAACTTTTGCATCGCATCCCATGATTCAATACGTCCTATATGTGACGATGCATATTAATATCTTATGGTGCACCTTGAATCTTATTCCGATTGACCCATTGGATGGAGGCCGAATCGCTCGCTATTTTCTGGATAAGATGTTCGGCGATCGAGGTTACAAAATAAGTTTAACTCTAGGCGTAGCTTGCGCTGTTATCCTTACTCCTTATCTTTATCTGGAAGGCTATACGGTGTTTCCTATTTTATTAGCGGTTCTTGGATTTCAAAATTTTCAAAAACTGTCTCAGGAGATATCCAGAAATACAGTATCCGATTTTAGTCTCTATATGAGAGGGATAGAAGCGGAGCGTGAGAAAGATTTTGAAGAAGCCAAAAAGAAATTCAAAAAGGTTATACACTCAAAAGACAATCAATTAAAACACTCTGCTCTCGAATCGTTAGCAAAAATTTATCACGATGAGAACCAAGGACAAAAATCGTATGACCTTTTGTTAAAGGCCGACCATCAGTTTCTGAGCAAAGGTAAAGTTCTTTTGTGCCGGTTGGCCTTTGAACGAGAAAATTATCAACTCGTCAGTAAATATTCTAGAGAAAGCTACTCTATTGAACCGTCTTATGAAACTGCCATTCTAAATTCGCAGGCTTTCGCTTTCCTAAATCAGCCGGATCTTGCTGCAGGGTGGCTTGTCACAGCTTCGCAGTTTGGAGTGATGTACCGAGAAAAAATTAACGAACTGTTAAAGCTTTCAACCTATGACCTAGTCAGGGATCATGAACTGTTTACAGGACGTTTATACCGAGAAGCTAAACTATAATTTTTGGTATACCTTTATGGTTTTGATAAATTTAACTTTGATGATTACAGTATGAGCATATCCCCTCTGACCCCTTTTGGATCCCCTTCTTTCGACGAAAGTTTTGATACATCAGATGATTTGGAACTAGAAGAATTATTTCCCACATTTGAAATGCAGGTCTCTACCGGACGTTTAAATGAAGAAGAACAGCGATCGTTGAGTTGTTCGAGTGGTCCGACCGAAGAAGATGTTTGGTCTCATATCAGTTCTACAACAGACGTCGACAGATTATATCCGTTTGGTCCTATCAGAATCACTATTCCTGTAGTAAATTTCCATGCCGACGATCCGATTCCTCCTATTCCGAAAATCCCGATCACAGTCAATGGTGTGTCGTATGGGCGTCGCGGAATAAAACGAATCGGCTTTTCTAAGATTGCATCAAGATTACATGCGCTCTCTCTATTATTTTCAGGGTATCTTCCTTTAAGATACCCTCCAAGTCTCAGTGAGGAAATGGATGAATGGGTAAAGTTAAAAGCAAAAGGGAAGCTCGTCACGTTTAGTGCCATTGACCCCTGCTTGCCTTTTAAGGGTACTGATCGTTTTGGAATGATTGTTGTTTATGTTCCGCGTAAGCTAGATATCATCTACCGGTTAATCGCGATTGAAGGGTTTCAAAGTCCATTGAAGTGGAAAGAGACACGGGAAGCAACGAGTACGCATTCGCGGTGGTGGACAGATTCCCCCATTTGTAGGCCTATTAAAACACGCTCATTCATCAAAAGGGGTGTTTTGAATGAGTGGCTTGAAAGATCTGTGACACTACCTTGGGAGTTTTTAGAGCCGTTTTACAAGTCACCAAATAAATCAGAGGTGGTTAAATCCGTCGCTCTTTTATTTGAAAAAACTTTTGAAATTTATACGCAAAAAGATTCTTTCATAGGAATTAAAATAGCCAACGGAATGGGCCGAGGGCGAGAAAGGATAGAAAATGCCCCTCCTTATGAAGAGGCTTTGAAAGCCGGGATTAAAGCAGTGATGAACCCTGATTGCTAACTTTTGTTTATCGCTTTAGTTAAGGTTTGGGGTGGCAATCAGAGCCAAAAAACCACTTTCTCTCATAAAGAATCCCTGAGTTTGGCTGATTCCTTAGAATAGAAAACGCATTGAAGGATAAACTTTCCGTGACCTTCTTTGCGACGTTATAAATGGATGGTAAACAGCAAAATGCTACTATAACAGGTACCAGAATAGGGGTGATTCCTGTAGCTAAAAAGCATTTAATGAAAATCGCCCCAATTTTTAGGTGCAGAGCTGTTATCGTCAATGTGGAGATGACTAATACAACGTGCTGAGCCGGAGAGATCACCCATCTATTGATGACATAATCAACTTTTTTTCGAGAAAAAATGATACCGGCCAAGCCGGCGATTAGATCAAGCGAGAGGGTTACAGGAGTCGCCACAATTGCAAAAATGATTGCCGATCGATGTGCAATGTGGTCAAAGACGGCTTTACCGATAGGGCTTATTCTTTGAGCATTTGGATTCGATTCCGTTGCCACATTATTTATATATGAAAAGAAAGAATCTTGAATTATCGAGTTCGGTATTCTTGTTGTAAATTCGTGACTCATACTAACCTTTTATAAGTTCAATAATGAAATGAATTAGAAACATTCATTGTAGTAAAATTGTGCTTTTTTAGCAATAGTCGTGGTTTTGCTCCTTTATGGTTAGTTCGCCTCATTTGAGACGATTAAATTCGTGTTTTATGCCATCAGTCCCTCAATTGTTAGCGAAAATGTCTCGTGTGGTTTCCCTAAAAAAAATTACACTTTTAGAGTCTGCCAATTTTTAAGTGTTTTGTTAAAAATTGAGATGTTCCGAAAGTGATTCAAAAAATGCAGGCACAGGCTCAATGGTGTCAACTTAAGGATTTATGTCGACCTTTCAGGCCTCTATTGTTATTTTGACTCTAACCCAGGCCTACGC
>CAMFKA010000101.1 GCA_945957185.1 uncultured Chlamydiaceae bacterium
TTCCTCGCAAACTCGTCACCGTAGGCTACATAAGGGGTCGCCCAAAGGGCTCAGCAACAATCATTGAGATCAATTTAAGTTTTACTTGTGTCGATGAACTGGACCACCCCTGTTATCGTGAGAAGCTGAGAAACACACACTATAACCCCCGATTTTTTGTTGAAAACTTTGTTTGTAAAAATGTTGACAACCCGATTTTGATCATAACTGCCAAGTTTTGAACAGTGGACTTACAGGGCGCGAACAGAGAGTTTTGTCAGAGAAAAAGCACCCCCTTATAAACATTTCCACCGCTTCTTAGAAGATAAAAAATTAGAGATATAAGATTTATTCTTCTTAAAAAGGGTGTTGAAAGTTTGGTGAAAATCGGGTAAAACGGTGGTATGATTCAGTTAGCACCACAAAATTTATTTGATCTGACCAATTTTCCCTTCGCGGAATTGTTCAAAGATTGTCAATATCCTTGGGAAGCCTTGGATAAGTTAGAGCCGTTCCTCAAAAACTTCCCCAAATACGAAATTCTAACAGAAATACCCCAAGGCGCTCATATCGTCAATCGCGAGTCCATCTTTATTGGAAAGGGAACCGTTATTGAACCTGGCGCTTATATTCGAGGTCCTTGCGTTATTGGTGAAAACTGCACCGTTCGACATGGCGCGTACATCCGCGGATCCTTTGTTTGCGGCAATAATTGCACAATAGGGCACGATACAGAGATTAAAACCGCTATCTTCTTAAACAACACCAACGCTGCGCATTTTGCTTATGTTGGGGATTCGGTTCTTGGTAACGGCGTTAATCTGGGCGCTGGGACGAAATGTGCAAACCTACGGTTTGATCATAAACTCATCGAAGTTCGGGGTGAAGGTGTGTGTATTCCATCAAAGAGAAAAAAATTTGGTGCAATGTTAGGCGACAACACTCAAACCGGCTGTAATTCCGTTTTACTTCCCGGTACCTGCACAGGAAAAGGGGTTATGGTAAATGCTTGCGTCGCTATTGGTGGTTACATTCCTGAAAATCATATTGTTACTTACCCTGATAAACCCGTGATTAGAGAGCGAACATGCACTTAAAAAATTACCAAGAGAGAATAGAACGAGGAATTGAAGGCGCGATCGGTTCGATGGGAGCAAAATCTCCCTTGAGAGACGCTTGTGAATACGCTTTAAAAAATGGGGGGAAGAGATTTCGCCCCGCGATTGTTTTGATGGTTGCTGATGCGATTGGGAAGGGCGCGTGTGCAATGGAAGCTGCGTTGTCGATTGAATACTTTCACACAGCATCCCTTATTGCCGACGATCTACCCTGCATGGATGATGACGACACAAGACGCGGGTGTCCGGCACTGCATAAAAAATTCAATGAATCCGTAGCATTGCTAGCCAGCTACAACTTGATTTCCGAGGGGTATGGAGCTTTGGCTCGAAATAGTCGAGTCGTTGCACGCTCAGGATTGGGGTTTGCCGGCGAAGCTGATCAGCGTTGTACTTTAGCTTTAGAGAATGTTTCTTATAACACAAGCCTTCATGGTGTTGTTGGGGGGCAATACTCCGATTTGTTTCCCTCTGATTTATCTTTTGGGACAGTCATGGAGATTATTCATCAGAAAACCGGATCTTTATTCGAAGCGTCCTTTGTTTTAGGATGGTTATTCGGTGGTGGTGCTATAGAGCGTCTTTCACAAGTAAAGGCTCTGGCAAGACATTTTGGGGCTGCATTTCAGATTGCAGACGATTTAGATGATGCAGAGCAAGATGTTGCCAACGAACGGAAAATTAATGTGGGGAATCTTTTTGGTGTCGATCGCGCTGTTGCGGCTCTTCAAGACGAGATTCGTGCTTATCAGATGCTTTTAAAAGAGCTCCATATTGATTCGGAAGCTTTGGTTGAGTTAACAACAACGCTAGAGGCTTACATCCTCTCTCGTAACGTTTAATATAATTACCGGGCCGTCCCCGACCCGGTAACTAAACAATTACAATTAAGCTTCTACAAGCTCAGCAGGAGCCGCTTCTGCAGACGCTTTTGTCAACGGTCTCTCTTTCGAAAACTGAACGATTTGCGCTTCGATTTCATCCATTAATTTAGGATTATTCAAAAACTCTTGTCGAACCGTTTCTCTTCCTTGACCTAAACGTTGTCCTTTGTAGCTAAACCAAGCACCGTTTTTGGCGAGGATTTTATATTCTGTTGCCATATCGATAATGGAACCGGATCTAGAAATTCCCTCGTTAAACAAGATGTCGAATTCAGCAACGACGAAAGGCGGCGCCATTTTATTCTTTACCACTTTCACTTTGACGCGGTTTCCGATTTCGTTGTTGTCGGCACCTTTAATCCCTGTGACTCTGCGAATGTCCATTCTAACGGACGAATAGAACTTTAACGCACGACCCCCTGTTGTAGTTTCTGGGTTGCCGTACATAACACCGATCTTTTCACGGATTTGGTTAATGAAAACAGCGCAGGTGTTGCTCTTTGCAAGGGCTGCTGTAAGCTTACGTAGAGCTTGTGACATCATACGCGCTTGCAAACCGATGAATTGGTCGCCAATTTCCCCTTCCAGTTCGGATTTTGGAACGAGTGCTGCAACGGAGTCGACGATGATGACATCGACAGCATTGGAGCGTGCGAGCATCTCAGCGATGTTTAACGCTTCTTCTCCGGAGTCCGGTTGAGAGATTAACATATCGTCGATGTTGACGCCGATTTTAGCAGCGTAAGCTGGGTCAAGAGCGTGTTCAGCGTCGATGTAAGCTGCGATACCACCGCTTTTTTGAGCGCTTGCGACGATGTGTAGTGCTAAGGTGGATTTTCCGGAAGATTCAGGTCCAAACAGTTCGACAACGCGACCACGAGGGACTCCACCAATACCTAAAGCGAGGTCTAAAGAGGGTGCGCCTGTTTTGATGACACTGATTTCATTTTCAGCGGAATGGCGTCCAAGGGACATGATGGCGCCGTCGCCGAATTGCTTTTTAATGTGGCTTACAGCGAGCTCTAAAGCCTTTTTTTTGTCGGCATTTAGGTTTACTGTAGTAGCTTCTTTTGGGGGTTTTACAGGAACGGACATAGGGAGATCTCCTTTAACAGTTACTTTTTGTTGTATTTCAGTGGTTTGACTTTGTACAATTTTTAGGGGATGTTGCGGTGACGACAAACAGGTTGTGTGAAGAAGAACCTAAAAGTTGCATAAGGTCGAGAGTATAAGATAATAGAAGTTGATTTTGCGAGGAAGGATGATGTTAGAACATTTGAACGAATCGTGGCGACACGTATTGGCAGACGAGTTTGAACAGAGCTATTTTAAAGAATTAGAACGTTTTGTTGAGGAGGAGTATCGGTTAAAACAAGGTGTGTATCCCCCTAAAAACCTAATATTTAACGCGTTAAATTCGACATCCTACGAGAACGTCAAGGTTGTCATTCTTGGGCAAGACCCCTATCATGGTCCCCAACAAGCGCACGGTCTGGCGTTTAGCGTTAACGAAGAGGTGCCGCTTCCCCCTTCTCTTAAAAACATTTACAAAGAGCTAAGCAACGATTTGGGTCCAACCAAGAGAAAAAACGGTTGTTTAATCGATTGGGCAAAACAGGGAGTTTTGCTTTTAAATGCCACGCTGACAGTTTGCGAAGGGAAGCCGCTATCTCATCATAAAAAAGGATGGGAGCGCTTTACAGATGCGATTGTTCGGCGGCTTGGTCTACGTTCCGATCCGGTAATTTTTGCTTTGTGGGGAAAGTCTGCAGAAAAAAAAGCTGAAATTTTAACGCCGGAGCAGCGTAAAACTCACCCGTTTTTGATCACTAGTCACCCCTCGCCGCTCTCCGCCCATCAAGGGTTTTTGGGATGCCGTCATTTTTCGAAAATCAACCAATTGTTGGTGGAAAACGGTAAAAAACCGATTGATTGGGTTTGAAATAAATACCTCGATCGTTATGGTTCGGATTAGACGAATTCATCGAGGGGTGAGCGATGTGCAGGGAAGATTTAGAGGGTCTTATGTTGCCGTTTTCCGCGCACCGCCACCGCTGCTACAAAATTGAGATGCCATCGAAGGCATACATCGATGAAGAGAGTCTTCAAATTCATGTTCAAGAACCGCCGGCCCAAAAAATCGATCGAAATCAAGCTATTTTACGTAAGTTATTCAACTACTACCATCAAAAGCAGCGAAAAGATGCTTCCCCGCAGAAGAAGCATTTGAACAAGCTAGAGATTTGTAAGGAACTGACACACATCCAGGATACATACAAACAAATGATGGATTTAAAGGTTTTGTTGAATTCAGAATACGATAGCTTGTTTAGATAAATCGTTTTATTGTTTTATAAATTACCTTGTTGGTAAAATAAAGTTGTGGATCAACTAAACTGTGGTTTTTATTGGTATTGACTAAGTGGAATATCGAATAGAAATCGCGCTTAAAGGTAGGTGTTGATTATGTTGGCAGAACGGCGGTTGCAGAAAATATTAAGCGACTTAAACCGAGGGGAAAATCCAACCTTGGAGATAGACGGGCAGCAGTTAACGTTCTCGCGGATGGGTCCCCCCTCTGTACTGACCATCAAAACACCGGTCTACTGCGGTGAAAATTATATTCCATCCAGTGTCCGGAGTTCACTTCCAACAGGAAAGAATAGAAGAAGATTCTTTTCGATTGATGAAGGTCTTTTTGAAATCGATATTCTATCAGAAATCGATATGCACTCGATGACGGATCGTGAATTTGAAGGTGTGTTAGCTGAGTTTTGCTCGGATGCTGACATGTGGAGATCTCGACTGGATGGAAAAGACCGTAACGATCTAATCTATGTTCGTGTTCCTAGATAAAAAAGTCGCAACGGACGCATTGTTTATTTTATTCAAGCGTTCGTTGCGCTTTGCATTAAAAATGGCTAATTCATAACCACAAATCAGTGGAAGCGCCAGTAAAATTTGCGTCAAAACATCCGGCGGAGTCAACACGGCACCAACGATTAAAGAGATAATAATCGCCTTTTTTCTTTGGCTGACAAGTTGTTCCGCACTAATCCACCCAAAATGAGTAAGAAGTAGAAGGATCGCAATCAATTCAAACGCGATCATATTTGCTAAGATGAGAACGATGGAGTAATCGATTGTTTGCTCTAATCCCCAAAAATTCACCCCTAAAGAGCTGTTAAATTCCATTAAAAAGGCGTTGCTAAGGGGAAGTGCCACTCCAAGCCCAAAAGCAGCACCAGCGGCCATTGCGAGAAGCGAAAGGAGGGTGAACGGTGCGATCATGTTGCGTTCGTGGGAATGCAGCCCGGGGAGGATGAATTGTAAGAGAAAGTATCCCCAAAAGGGGGCGGCGAGAGCGAGGCTTCCCCAAAGAGAGACTTTTAAAGCGATAGAGATTCCTTCTAAAGGTCCAAGAATGACAAGGGGGTGACCGACTCTTTCAACAGTTATCTCTGTTGAAGTTTGAGAAATGATCTTAAACGTTTCTTGTGGGCGAGCTGAAGCAAAGGGAGCTTCGAAAGATTCGATAAGAGGTTGATGGAATAGGAAGCAGAGGATAAAGGCGATTGCAATAGCAGCGAAGGATTTAATGAGAGCGGCGCGAAGGTCTTCGAGATGGTCTCCCATCTCTCGAATTTCGGCAGCAGAGTGCCAAGGGTTATCCGTCTCGGTGGTTGTTGTCATTCGTGTTTTCTGTGGAGTCGTCGGTGTTGCAGGCGCGCTTAAATTCGCGAATCCCTTTACCTAAATTTTTGGCGAATTCGGGGAGTTTTTTTCCTCCAAAAAGGAGAAGTGCGACACAAAGAATTAAAATAAGTTCGCCGGTTCCAATCATAGGGGGATCCTTGATTTAAGTTCTTCGAAAAGATTGAGAAGTTGTTTTTTTTGTGCGGCGGTAAATTTTAGCTTGTTGTGTCCAAAAGCTGTACAGGCTTTTTGTAGCGCTTGAAGTGCGTGTTCTTCGTGGTTTCTTCCACGTTTATCGTCTACGGAAAGAGGAAATTCCTCTTGGATTCTGCCGAGCAGCCACTTCTTTGTTTCGCCGTTATAAGCGGCGACAATATCTTTTTTCTTTTCCAGAGGGCCTTCTCGTGACGCAAGCGTATAAATCGCTTGGCGAGGCATTGCTTCGAGCTTGGGTCGTAGTGTTTTGGGGAGTGTTTCTGAAAAATTGTAGTAGTGAAGAAAGTTGTAAGGGGTTTGTCTGTTCCCATAAGCGGCTATCAACCAAGAAGAAAAAGCTCCCTCTTTGTAGCGGGTCAAAATAGCATGCGCTTTCTTGATGCGCTCTCCGTGAAGAATAGCGGCCTGGTTGTTGATGGCTTTTACTTCTGCAGTAATAGAGATGAGGCTTTTTAGGTCGTGTTCTATCGAACCATTACGCGTGGCATAGGTGTGAAGAAGCTCTTCGATGTACGCTTTTTCGTGCTCGTTCAGATCGGAGATGCTGAACATTCCAGCGAAGCTGGTGAGCTCCCCTCTGGCCGACTGGTGTGCCACTGCAGCCATTTTTGGAGAGGGCTCATCTTTGCGTTTAAGCCGTTGATTCAAAAGTTCGTTAACACTACCCATAATGTAAAGCCGTTTTACAATCGTTTAAGAATTTCTTTGACCACATCTCGATAATCTTCCGCTGCGCGGCTTGCCGGAGTGGTTTCGAACACTGATTTTCCGTGAATAGAAGCTTCTGAGACGGAGATATCCCGACGCACTTTTGTTTTAAAGACTTTGTTGGGAAATGTGCTTTCGATTACTTCTAAGAAGGTGTCGTTTGTTTTTCCTCTCGAATTCCAAAAAGATAAAACAACGCCAAGGACGTTTAGGGGGTGTCGTTGTCCTATGCTGTTAACGAATTGAGAGAGACGATCTAACCCTTTAACGCTATAAAACTCGGCTGTAGCACAGACAAGAGTGTGTTTTGCAGCAATTAATGCGGACTCTGTCAACCAGCAAAGAGATGGAGGGGTGTCGATGATGACGTAGTCGTATTTAAGAGGTTCTAAGATATCTCTTAAACGTTCATGAGAGTAGCGATCAGCTGCGAGTTGTCCGGTCACTTCTACGCGCTCCAAGTAGGAGTCCGCAGGAATGAGGTTTAGTCCGGGTAAATCGGTTTTGAGGGTCACCTCGGCAACAGATTTTTCCCCTTGCAAAACAGAAGCTAAGCTGTCGTGTTCGTCGGGATCGAAGCCAAGACCTGTTGTGAGGTTAGCTTGAGCGTCGAAATCGACAAGTAGCACTTTCTTTTTATGAAATTTTACGAGGGCAGCGCCTAAGTGCAGGGCGGTCGAAGTCTTTGCTGTGCCCCCTTTAAAGCTGCTAATAGCGATCGTTTGCATCGTGTGTTATCCTTGCTTGAAGCTAGACTCTAAACTTTTTGATCC
>CAMFKA010000102.1 GCA_945957185.1 uncultured Chlamydiaceae bacterium
GTGTTGCATTTAATGATATTGCGGATCACGGGAGCTTGATCTTCAATTGTTCCTGTTCCTGTATCGATTGCTCTTTGTAGAATCTCGTGCGGGACTATACGATTGGTGCGACGATGCTTTCTTACCGGAGGCCGAAGCTTAGGGGCAGCGCCGTCCCGGTTGTTCCAATCGGCTTTAATCTTTTCGTTCAGCTTAACCAGGCACTGTAGAGGGCTTAACACTGCAAATTCAGAGCAGATCACTTCCTTATGATCAGGAAATTGTGCGCGTTCTTCCCACGATTTTTTAAACCAAGAAAAACGGAACCCAATGGCGGCAAAAAGGCGTCTAAGCGATGGGTTGCGTAGTCTTTGTAAATCCGGATTTTGTGCGGTATCAAAATAGTCTCTAAGAATTTCTGTGTATTTTGCTGCGATGATATCAGCCCACTTGTCTCCGTACAAAAGAGCCATTTTCTCGTGATTTGTGTCTTTGACAAGCTTTTTTGGATCTAATGTAAACGTGCGGAAGCAGTGGTTTCCAAGCGTCCTCTTGCTTTGCGAAAATTTGGAAACGGGGGAACCCCACATGTGCGCTTCGACAGGATTGTTATTTCGATCTTGATAAATGACAGAAATGTGAGAAATGTTGGTGCCCAAAATGTATTTGAAGATGAATTGTTGCAACCAAGATACTCGTTGTCCTCTAAGGGCGTAATCGGTTTCGATGTCGTACACGCAAAATTTAATGCATGAAGGAGTAAGTTGATCGTTTGCTTGCCTAACGGCAGTATCGATAAAGGCTTTCGCGATCGCTGCTGATTCGTTCAACTTTGTGAATTTTGTTGTGTTCAGCCCTGGGCATAACTTTTTCCATTCTTTAAGAATCGGCTTCAGTTTTGCTAAGCTCTCCAACGAACGGACTTGTTGTATTGTGAGTCTTGCTTCCTCAGGCATTTTAGCTGCGTAATGGTTTTTAGCGATGTCGACAGCGACGATCATTTTGTGGTAGTTAGTGGCTTCGGTTTTGTGTGAATAGGCTAACACTTGCTCCAAAATTTTATTCGTGCCAAAAAAAGGATGGTTTTTCGTGTTTTTGAGAAGGTTTGCAACGGCAGCATTGAACACTTTGTTCCCTTCAATGCGCTCTAAAAATTTGTTGAAGTTTTCTTCAGTGATGTTTTCATTCTGAGCCAATCCATTTAGAATGTTCCAATCGTGTTCATCAAAGCCGGCGTATTTGGGGAATTGATAAGAAATTTCTACCACATCAGCCGATGTAATAGTTGGCGTGCTGTTTGAGTCTGCTTGTTTAGATAGTTCATTGTAGACATGAAATAGGTTGTAGTCTCTCCAGAGACTCGAAATTTTCCTAATGATGGATGCAAGCGGTCCGTTATAGGTGTCTTTTTGGATGCTTCCTTGACGATCGAGATAGTATCTAATAGGTGACGTGTTTAACGCTTGCATATGATTATCCTTAATTTAAATAAGAGATAATTATAAGTTATTTATGTTAAGATATTATAAAGAAATGGTTAGTTTTGTGAAAAAAAGGACAATAAAAACAATCAGGTCTTTATTGTCCTTATCAATTATTCAAGAAGCTGATTGATCATCTCTATCGCGAGCTTCCCATCAACGGAGCTGTTGATTTGCTTGATCTTTTGCATTACAGCGCCAGTTTCTCTTTTAGTTTTTGCTCCCGATTCGGCGATGGCTTGCAATACGATGGCTTTTGTTTCTTCCGGCGACAGCGCTTTAGGCAAAAATTCTAAAACGATAGCGATCTCCCCTTTGAGTTTTTCTGCCATTTCAGGGCGATTTGCGGCTTGCGCTTGTTCGAGGGCTTCCTGGAGGTTTCCATAGTATGTTTTAAAGATTTTGATGACATCGCCATCAGGAAGATTGCCTCGTGCATCTACTGTTAGCACTTTCGACTTCAGCATTCTTAACGTTTCTAGCCTTAATTGGTCACGATTACGCATGGCGTTTTTGATGCCTTCGTTCACTTGTTCGAATAATGTCATGGTGTGTGTCCTTGGTTGGTGTTCATGGCTGCTTTTTCCAACTCTTCAATAACATGGTTTTTTAATGAAGTGGAATGGATAAGTCGGGTAAGTCCCAATGCTATTTTGAGCAGTCCATTTTTTTCCAAAGCATAACAGAAGCATTTGATAAAAGCATCAGATGTTGCGTTGTCTATCCCTTTTCTGCGCACCCAAAGCAGAAGAATGAAATAGTAAAATTCGGCTAGCTGCTCTTCTCTTTGCTGTTCTTTTGGGATCGCAAAAAACGTTTGCAGCGCATCAAAATAGTATCCTTGGTCCGCGTAGGTATGGTAAAGGTCGCTAAGATCTTTTAAATCGTAGTCAGAGCCAAGAATTCCATGCGCCGTTGCTTGAGCTTCCTCTAAACGATCGGATTCAAGAAATGGGATGATAAACTGAAATTTGTGTGATGATGGTTTGATTTTTTGGGGAGGGTAATTAAACAACAAAGTAACAGGAAATTGAAACAAGGGTTTTTCAGCATCTTTATAGAGGATGTCTTCCTTGTAGTCTGTTGTTAAGACGTATCCTTGATAGACAAAATGCCTCCTGAAAAGGGAAGGGTAATTTTTAGGGATAGTGCGAATGGAGGTCCCTTTTGATGTTAAGGAAGCCTTATACGCTCGGTCAGTGTGGATAGCGAGGTAGGGGGATGGTTGAACCGGGTGACACTCGCCCCCATGGCGGATGCCGCTGCCGACAACAAGATGGACGTCGATCATTTTCTTTGTTTTTTGTAGTGCGCGGCGCAGTCTTGCCCGAACGGTGTCGTAACAAATTTCGACGCCGAAAGTGAGGTCGGCAATTTTGATGATTCCGGTATCGTTTGGTTTGTATTGAAAATACGATTTTGGAGAGCTTTCATAGAAGCGCAAGAATTCGTAGTGCCCCTCTATAAACCCTTCGACACGTCTGTAGTCGTGGTCATAGTTGACGTGCGGGAATTTTTTGTGGCAGACTTTCACTTCCCCTTTGTAAAACATGTATAGATTGTTTCTATAAACGGTGTCGCCGGATTTATTTATTGAGCTCCACAAAAATGTTCCAGGGGCAATAATCAGGTCAATTCTTTCTGATAGAGCTAACATTTCCTTTTTAAACTCGTTTTTTTCCCGTTTGGTATAAAATCGTCGGTGCTGCGCTTGGCTATAGTCGTAAAAGGTGAATTCGGGAGCGATAAATAAATTCGCATGGTTGGGATAAGCGGGAAGCTCATCAATAATAGCGGAGGCTTTGTTGATGGCATTGACGACGAAGGCGAGTTTCGCTTTGAAGGGAAATTTGTAAAAAGAGATATAGGTACCGCTCCCTTCTATGTCGGGGCAAAAGGAAAATACAGATAAGGATTTAGAGGGATGATAAGAACTGCAAGATGCTGACATAAATAACCTATTTTGAGTCTATTAGGATGTCAAATCGCAAGTTTTAATTCAAATACAAATCGAAATTCCAGGAAATTGTTGCCCTTAAAAACATTAATATGATTAAATTCCACTCTCACAATTTAGGAGCATCTTATGTCAGTAGGTTTTATGCCGTTTTCTAGTAGTCATTCTTATTACTCCTCGCCCGAACCTACGAGTTCTTCATCGGTCGAGCCTTCCATTTCTCCAGCAGAGATTCTCGAGTCTCTAAGCAGCTGTTGCTCGATATTAAACTTAGATCATGTTTCCCAAAAATTATCAACTACGTTGCCTGACATCTTAGAACAGTCGCAGAAGATGACCTGTTTTGAAGCGATTAACACCATCGTATTGCTAAGGGCGGTGCAGCAACATTTAGGTTTAAGACCTGTGCCGTTGTGCGATCAGGCAATGTGTCGTCTGCGAGCACGCATTTGTGATGCTATGACCAAATTGAGCTCCTATGAAGATTATGTAGAGTACTACGAACTACTAAAGCCGGAATCACCTTATTGCAACGTTTTGTCTGAAGAGGAGTTCAGAGATATTGCCTATAACAATTTATTTGAAATTTTCCGCTCCAGACTAGGAGCTCCCCGCTCCCGACAACGTGAAGATTACGTCACGTTTTTGTTGAAAATTTTAAAGGACAATGTCTTTATACAGTTCAAAATAGATGCGATTGCAGCTCATAAAGCGTTACTCAATGAAGGTCAGGTTGTGATTACGCCGATGCAAAGTCAAAAGATTGCACACGCAATGGCAACAGCGCAAAATGCAGCAGTAACGAGAAGTCAGCTGCCCATCCCAAGTTATATTCCGGCGGATTTTAACCCTTTCTATCCTGATCCACGATTTTACGGTTATCGGGCCTAGTTTGGGGAATTATCATCACTAAGAAGTTTTTGGAGTGCTGCGACTTGTCGCGCGCTTCAAGTCGTTTAAACACAAGCAGAACACGCATCGACAAGTCGATGCAAAGGAAAGCGGCGACAAGTCGCGCGCACTCCAAATTTTGAATCATTTTCGGTGTACAACAACGTTAGCTGCTGAAGTGCTTTAGACTAGGGTTCGCCTGCGTCGCTAATTCGATGGCGCGGGCGACACCTTCCGGTGTAAGCAATCTACACAGAGGGGTTAGCGTCTCACACAAAAAATGTCCCATACTTGTCTCAAAAAGAATGATTTTGTAAAGCCCGTTTGGCAATAACTCCAAAGCACGCATGGAAAGAACTTCCGGGAGCTCGTCGAGTCGAAGGCCTCCGTTGTCATCAACGACGAGGGGATTTGAAGAGAACCATTTGTTTTGATGAGGGAATTGACAAAGCTCAATCCCTCTATTCATGTATTTAGTGGTGGTTATCTCTTGTGAGACAGAAGATGAAACTTCTTTTGACGCAAAAAGGTGATGAACGAACCGAAAATAATAATAGACAATGCCCGAAACTAGAGCAGCACATAGCGTTAGCTTAATCAAGATCTCTCGCTTCATTAATTGCGACGGCTGTCTTGTCAATTTACGCTTTATGGATGATGTTTTCGCTACCAATCCTGACGTTTCCATCAAGCTTTTATAAGAAGATGCTTCCGGAGTACTTTGAGTAATTTGCTGCGCAATAGCAATCGCACGTTGACTCTCCTGGGGGGACTTCGTGCGTTGGTGAATTCTTCCTAATTTTGTGATCACTTTCGTTCCCAGTTGGTGCTCTTTTTGGAGAGTTTCATTCCACGAAATTTCGGTCAGCACCGATTCAAGCACATTTAGAACGGTAGAAAATGCTGGATGCGGTGGAATAGAATTGGAAAGGGCGCGATTGAGGAGACGCGCTAATGCAGGTGTTTCCGATTTAAAAGCTTCTTTACGGTCGTGTAACAGTTGCAACGTGTCGAAGATGTGTTTTGAAGTGGCTTGAGAGTTTTTTAAGAGCGAATCAAGAGGTAGTGTGATTTTGGGCGTGATGCGCTTTTTCCGGGGCGGGGTGTTTGAGGGGACGAGGGAAGGGGGAAAGAGATTTCCCAAAAAATGATCTAGCAGGTGTTTATCTTCCTCAATGGTGCTGGAATAGCGACTGAGAGCTGTAAATTCGATTTTTTGATCGAGGTTGAGTTGTCGAAAAAGTTTAGTCAAAAGAGTGCGCGTTACGGGAGATACAGCAAATGAAAGTGCGTTTTGTAGGATCTCATGCGGTTCGAAAGGGAATTGAAAATAACTGTGGTGATCGATCTTCAAACGTAGGTGAAGGGAACCATCCCACATTCCAAGAGTGAAAGTATCGCCCTGATTCTTCAGAAAACCGATAAGGGTCACGATTTTCAGCAGACGTGCAAAATTTTGAGGAGTGATTTCGTTCGTATTGATGAAATCTAGCAGCGTGTTAAAGAATGGCAAACTCGTCGGTAGCAGATGTTTGGGCGGTTCAAAAGGTCTTTGAATTCCTTTGGAATCGCTTAATGACAGCATCCAATGCATCCAATGAGCAAAAAAAGCTCCCATTGTCTGTGGCAAGTGCTCTTTAAAGCTGTTATACAAATCATCGATGACTTTGACGGTCCCTTTTCGAGTGCTTAAGTAAACCGCGCGTTGTAATTGTTCGAGCCCTTGCTGCGGTTGCAGATACCCTTTCGTTTTACACACCAATAATTTGACAAAAACACCTAAATTTCTCGCTGCACCCTGCTTGAAGGATGGCTGATACCTTACGATATGGTGTAGTCGGTCCGATACCATTGTTGTAGCTTCGACGTCGTTCGTTGATATCGTCGTTAACGGTTTCTGTTGGGCGTTTGGCAATATCAGTGAATGAAACGAGAGGGCTAAAGCATTTAACGTGAAAAGCTCGGGTAGATAATCGCTTTCGTACCATAATAGAAGATCTAGCGAACGGTTTTCATCTCCGAGAGTGATGATGGTTCCTAAAGTGTCTAGTCTTTTAAATTTGATGAAGGAACTGTCTTGAGGTCGTGGAGAGATGAATTCATGAATAGAATCGGTGACAAGACTTTCGAAACCATCGCGTGAGCTAAAATTGTCTTTTGGAAGGCGAACTCTTAAAATTAAATCGATATTATGCCAATCCGTTTTCAGGGGTGTTCCGGGTAGGGGAGTTGTGCTGCCCACCATAAGGGTGTCCCAGTAAGTGCCAAAAGCCCAACGGATGTCGCGACATTTTTTGTGAATCGATTTTAAAAGTGCGCTTGGAGTGAGTGTAAATTCGCTGTAGAGGGGGATTTCCGAATTTAATAGTTCGTGGATAAAATTGGTGGCTTCCTCGGAAAGAGGATACGATGCGGTGCCGGATTTTGTCGGAGTGGTATCAAGTTGAATGATTTCTTTTTTGTAATTTTCTACGCATTTTCCAAGAGGTGTCGTTTTGGGGAGGGTTTCTAAGGTGTTGCAAAAATTAAGTGTGTGCATACAAGCGTTGTAAGGATCGACATAACTGGAGGAAGTGGTTGCGTAAGACATTTGACATCACCTTAGATAAATGAACTTTGACTGGGGATATTATCGACTTTTGACGATCTTAGTGTCAAGGGAAGAACAGGAGTGTTGGACGGGTTTTGTGGTAATGCCATAAAACTAACATTACAATTAGTCCAACTCGTCCACCCAGTCCATGTCCCAATGGTGTCAAGTTAAGGATTTATGTCGACCTTTCAGGCCTCCGATGTTTTATCTGGGTCTGACCCAGGCCTGCGCTGCGCTCCGACCTGGGCTGTAACATGTCGACCCTCCGGGCCTTAGCTTCCGATTAGCGGTGATGTAAGATGCAAAGTTTTTGCAGATCTAAAAATGTGCTAAGGCCTGGAAGGCCGTAATATTACAGCCCAGGTGAGTGTGGCTACTTCTGGTTGGAATAAGGCGTGTCCTATGCCGCGGATGCGGCTAAGGCATGTAGCCACATGCGCAAGCGTGTGGTAACG
>CAMFKA010000103.1 GCA_945957185.1 uncultured Chlamydiaceae bacterium
CCTACGGTCCCTAAAAATGTCCCTATTGTCCCTTCCTTGTCCCTTACTGTTCTGCGAAGAAAAAGTGGACTTCTCCCTTGAATTTACCCACTCCAACCAGTTGGTTGTTGTCGTTGATGTCGCTGATTTGGATGATTTCCCAATCTTTTCGTTGGTCAGGGGGTAGCAATTTTGCAAATTCTACCGGTTTTTTCCCAGGAAAGCAGACAACCGGCTTGCCATTTAACAATCCGGTCAAAGTGTGTGTCGCATTGACTTTCGAAACTCGCATCCCATCGATATCAAGTTGTTTATACTCACCTGTTTGAGAATTCCAGGCGAAGTTGTAGTAGAATTTTGGGACTCCCAAAACAATGGGATTGGCGTCTTTATACTCCACCCAGTAGGAGCAGTAGAACACGCCATCGGGAGTAGATGTTAACGTTTCCGGACGAATGACTCCTTCCGGAATTACCTTTGAGCGATAATTTTTAATCGAAGCAGCAACCTTTCCCTCTGTCCACAGTGCTGGGTGAAGACCTCCCTCCACGATAGCAAAGCCATAAATTTGTCCTTGCGTTGTTAAGCCTTGAAATAGCCCTTCACATTCCGTGCACGTTTTGTTTACACGAAGGATTTGTGGCTCTCCATGATGGTTTAAAAAGCAACCGGCAGCAACTCTATCATTTGAAAGGGTACTTAAGCACATTTTTTTCGATTTTTTGATGTAAGGACCTGTCGGAAGAACAATTCTATCGCAACGCGGGCAGTTTCCCCCTTGCGGCCAAATTGCCCATTCCGTTTTTCTGTCCAGTGTGCGTGTACCGACCAAAACATCAGCACGGTCGTTGACAGCATAAAAGCGAATCCGTTCATCGTCATCATCGGGGGAGAACTCTCCTTTGGATTTATCCCATGTGAATCCGCCTGAAGAGCGATTTGCGATGACGAGGCCTTCGTTATTAAGTCTGGGAGGCAAACGTTCGATTGCAAGATCTGTTAAGCCGACATCGTAAATTTGAAATGTTTTAGAAGGTGTTCTATCCCCCCATACGAAGGTAGAAAAGCATAAATACAACATTATGATTCTGATCATAGCGGCTCCGCAAGAAAAATATGCGTCTTTCCTTTGTAGGTACCGTACCCTACAATGTAACCTGTCGCATTGATACCGGTGGCTTCCAGCAATTCCCAGTTGAGCAACTCTTCGAATGCCATCAGTGACTCCAAAGCAACAGGACGACGCTCTTTTTCACACATTGCCGCACGATTTTGCCAACTCCCCACTAACGTATCGTTTTCGCTGATATTTGAAAGACGCATTCCTTCCAAATCGAGTTGTTCGATTTTTGATTCTTTGGGAATCCATACAAATCCGTAATGGTAAGTGGAGCCTTTTACAGATTCTTCGTGAGAGCCGTGCTTCAACCAATAATTTCCATAGACAGCGTCATTTTCCGACACTAAAATATCGGAAAATTCCATCCAGCCGACAGGGAACAGTTTATCGCGGTAGTTGCGCATCACTTCAAAACCTGATTCAGGGCTCCATACAAAAGGAGAAAACACTTTCATCTCTTCGTACAAACCTGCGATCGTGTTTTTACTGTTGTTTGCACGCGCCTTTCCTGAAGCCATCACTCCGGTAACCTTTTCCAGGGAATTTATCCCTTCGAAGCGATTCCAAATGATGGGAGAAAAGCTGCCTCCCTCCTTTTTGAAACCGACGACCTGTTCTTGGCGATTGAATGCAGTTAAGATGATATCGGAAGCGAATGGATCGAAAGAGTGAATATGCTGTCTTTGACCGTAATCACTACCATTATATGGCCACAGCATCCATTCTGTGGAGTCGAAGCCCCTCTCAATTGCGATCAGCAAATCACCATTATCATTGATACCCATGATGTAGAGTCTCATCCCCTCATATCTAGGCTTAAAAGTATCGGAAGAAGGCTTGAGAGACTTTACAATCCCGCCTTCTAAAGTGTTCCAAGAGATTTGTCCTCTATTATTGATGTCGGGAGCATATGACAATCCTTGCTGCAATTTGGTTAGCTTCGTTACTGTAACGTCCGTTTCTCCAAGATCGATAAGACGGTACTTACGAATAGGTGAAGGGACGTGTTGCAATTCTTCGATGTGAGGGGTAAAAGCATCAATCGTAGGCACGCAGATCAAAATCATCAGAAGCGCCCATCTCCACATCACTTGCTCCCTTTAACATCGGGAGAAGCATTCTCGAAAATATATTTGATGAGGGGTTCTTGTTTAGGAAGTTCTTGTTTAACTTCCGGTTGTGGCAGAGGAGGAGGTGGTGGTGGCGGCAACTCCTCAAGGCGCTTTGGCGACGGTACAGCATGAAAAAGGTGATACCGCCCTTCTACTTTTCCGACGCCCACCAAGGCGCAGGCATCATTTAGATCTGAAATATCGATTAATTCCCATCCTGCGGGAAGATCTTGAATGAGAGTGGATAGAAGAACCGGTTCTAAAAACCGTTGATACAATGCCGCTTCCCCGTTTAAAGAGCCTCCAAAAACGTATTTGGAGTTAACAGCATTTAATTTAAGGTCCCCCAATCGAGTCAAGCGAAGATCGTGAGAGCGGGGATACCAAATATAGTGATAAATCTCATCGCCAACAGTGACCTGTCCGTAGACAGTATCGTCTTGATCGATAAGCGGGTAGTTAAAACAAACAGAATCGGAGCAGATGGGTTTCCGCAATTGAGCTTTGATAAGAGGAATATAATCTGAAAGGCGCTCTAAGCCCCACTTATCATTCCAAGCAAACGGATAAAACACCTGTGGGTCACAATGAGGGGGATAAAACGTCCCCACAACAGTCCCGTTGTTGTTGACATCCCAAGCAACGCCTTCAAGGTCCCAACCAAAGAAGAATCCTAAGTGATGGAGTCCGGTAGTCGAGCTCCAATGCACAGGGCGGTAGCGGCCTGCAGGCCGAAAAATGCCTACAGCGGTTCCCTGATCGTTTAAAGAGCGAAAATAGAGATCGCCGGCGGGAATCCCCTCTCCCCAAATAGACACCTCCTTCACCTTGCGAAGAAGATCCATTTTCCACAAATTCCACTGCATATTTTCCGGAGATGGCTCAAAAGTCAGCAGCAAATCTGTTTGATTATTGATGCCGAAAAGATGCCCTGGAATATAGTTTTTTTGGATAGCGACCTCTCCGGACCCCTGCTGACGAATAAAAGCTTGCTCAATGGTGTTATAAGCGACGATACCGCTGTTTGTGATCCTCGGCGCAAAGGTTTGCGGGAGCGAAAAGCGATCCAGGCATTCGGGGGGTAAATCGGTTTCTCCCAAATCGATAAGCGTGTAATTTTCGGGAATTACTCCGATAGGCTTACAATTTTCGATCTTGGGAAGAGCTCCACAATCCCATCCGTAAGCGAATACCGCAAAAATCTGTAAGAAAAAAAATATTTTATACATAATCTAGGTTCATACTAGACATCTGTGGAAAATTTCGCAATAAAATCAAAAGAGGCAATTTCGATGGACAAACCAATCAACTCCTACATCGACTACACTTTGCTAAAACCTGACGCCTCTGAAACGGAGATTCGGGAACTCTGCCAAGAAGCAATACGGCAACAATATGCAGCTGTCTGCGTGCAGCCTACTTGGGTGAAGGCGGCTCGCGAGCTGTTGAATGGCTCCCCTGTAAAATTGTGCACTGTTGTGGGGTTTCCTTTAGGAGCTAACACGATCGAATCAAAATCGCGAGAAGCTGCAGAGCTAGTGAACTTGGGTGCCGATGAGATTGACATGGTCGTAAACATTTCAGCATTAAAGGCTCACGATTACGAAGCTGTGCGACAAGAAATCGAAGCTGTTGTTCGAGCTTCGAAACCGGCAATTGTGAAAGTGATCGTGGAAACGTGTCTTCTTACAGATGAGGAAAAAATAGCGGTCGCAAAGGTAGTAGTGGAAGCGGGAGCTTCCTACGTCAAAACGTCGACCGGCTATGCGAAATCGGGCGCCACTGCTCATGACGTCGAGTTATTAAGGCAGGCTGTTGGACCTCATTTTGGTGTGAAAGCGTCGGGAGGAATACGCGATCTCACTACAGCATTGGCAATGATTGAAGCCGGAGCTTCCAGAATTGGAACCAGTACCTCCTTTCTTTTACAAAAATAAATTCAAATAAAAATTTAAATCTGTCATGAGATTAACTTTATACCGAACAACAAAAAGTGATTTCTCATGGTGGATACTAAAGAGAAAAAAAAGGAAGGCGGACTCGCGGGAATCGTTGCGGGAGACTCTGCAATTTGCCTCTGTGGTGTCGAAGAGCAAAGCCTTCGCTACCGCGGTTATGCCATCGAAGATCTTGCTAACTTAGGCAGCTTCGAAGAAACCGCTTACCTTCTCCTCCACAAAAAACTCCCCACAAAAAGTGAAATAAAACAATTTTATAAAAATCTAGAGAATAAAAGAGACTTACCTTCCCACCTCAAATCGATTCTTAGTGAAATCCCCCCATCTGCAAATATGATGGATGTGATGCGTTCAGGATGCTCTCTCTTGGGGAATTTCGAACCTGAAAGCCCCGAAAACACTCAAGAATCCATTGCAGAACGATTGTTAGCAATTTTCCCTTCTATTCTCCTCTACTGGTATAAATCTCATACTCTGCAACCAATCGTCAGCCTCAACTCCGGTGACCCCTCCACAGCAGGACAGTTCCTATTTCTATTACATGGCAAGCCCCCTAGCGAATCGCACAGAAGAGCTTTGGACATCTCCCTAACTCTGTATGCGGAACATGAATTCAACGCTTCCACTTTCACTGTACGCACAATAGCAAGCACGCTTTCCGATTTCTACTCGGCAATCTGCGGAGGAATTGGCGCTTTACGCGGCCCTCTTCATGGGGGAGCCAACGAATTCGCAATGGAACTCATTCAGCAATACCACACTCCTGACGAGGCGGAGCAGAGTATTTTAAAAATGTTGGAAGAGAAGAAACTCATTATGGGTTTCGGTCACCGTGTCTACACCACGCGAGACCCCCGCTCGGACATCATCAAAAAGGAAGCTGCAAGGCTGGCTGAAGAGATGGGCGACACACGTTACTACCCCATTGCAGAACGAATCGAAGCGGTGATGAGAAGAGAAAAGAAATTGTTTCCAAATCTCGATTTTTACAGCGCTCTCGTCTACCACTACTGCGGCATCCCTATCAAAATGTTCACACCTTTGTTTGTGATTTCCCGCGTGACGGGCTGGTCGGCACATCTGATGGAACAACGCGCTCACAACAAGCTGATTCGTCCCTTATCCCACTACACGGGACCTGTGCCGTCTCCGTGGATTGATTATCAGCACAGAGAGTAAACATGGCGGAATACGATTCAATCATACAGACCATCGCAGATTACGCTTTAAGCAAATCGATAACCAGTGATGACGCTTACCACACAGCAAAAGGGTGTCTAGCAGATGCATTAGGTTGCGCTACTTTAGCTCTCAAATACCCCGAGTGCACCAAGTTGCTAGGTCCTATCGTCGAAGGCACCATCGTTCCGGGAGGATGCCCCATTCCCGGAACCACTTACGACCTCGATCCTGTTTTGGCAGCATTTAATATCGGAACATTGATTCGTTGGCTCGACTTCAACGACACCTGGCTTGCAGCTGAGTGGGGGCATCCTTCAGACAATTTGGGAGGGCTAATAGCCGTTGGAGACTATTTAAATCGGATTCAAAGAAAACGGTTTACGCTCGAAGACTTATTAAAAAACATGATCAAAGTGTATGAAATCCAGGGAGTGTTAGCTCTCGGAAACAGTTTCAATCGCGCAGGCTTTGACCATGTCATCCTCGTTAATGTTGCCACTGCCGCCGTTGCAACGGCAATGCTCGGGGGGACAAGAGAGCAAGTGATGAATGCAATCAGCAATGCTTGGATGGATGCGGGACCATTAAGAGCCTATCGACACCACCCTAACACAGGAAGCAGAAAGTCATGGGCAGCGGGTGATGCCACTGCTAGAGGCGTTTGGCACGCATTTTCGGCGATAAAGGGAGAGATGGGATATCCCAAAGTTCTATCCGCACCCAAATGGGGTTTGCAAGATGTTGTGTTAGACGGGAAGCCTGTCGTTTTACAAATGCCCCTCGGTAGTTATGTGATGGAGCACATCTTATTCAAAATTTCGTATCCCGCCGAATTCCATGCGCAAACAGCATTGGAAGCAGCGATACAACTTCACCCTACGCTGTTAGGAAAATTCGACGAGATCGCTAAAATTGAAATAGAGACGCAAGAGCCTGCCATACGGATTATCGATAAAAAAGGGGAGCTCAACAACCCTGCCGACCGCGATCATTGCCTTCAATACATCGTTGCTGTCGGTTTACTGCATGGAACCTTAACCTCCGAGCATTATGAACAAAAAATAGCTCAGAATCCTGCGTTAGACAAATTACGTGAGAAGATGACGGTCAAAGAAAACCCTGACTTTTCTAAAGGGTATTACGATCCGCAGAAACGATCGATCGCAAACGCTATTACGATTACATTTAAAGACGGAAAGCAGACAAGGCGCGTAGAAGTAGAATATCCTATCGGCCACAAACGACGACGACGAGAAGGGTTACCACTGCTGTACCAAAAATTTTATAGCAACATGGACTCACATTACAATGACGACGTTATAGAACAATTAAAAAAGCTATGGGACTCCCATGAAGGTTTCAATGAGACAACAGTGTCTCAATTGGTCGACCTTCTTGCAACAAATGATTGAAACTAAAGGGTATCATGGATAACAAATCCGATGGTTTAAAACAGGACTCGCTTCACCTTGGTGAATCGATCATCATGGGGATAGCCGGAACAGCGCCTGCCTTCAGCATTGCCGCAACAACAGGGGCGTTATTTATGGCTGTTGGGGTTTTGGCAGCTCCCAGCCTCCTTTATTGTGGACTGATTATGTTTGGTGTGACCCTCGCCTATCTCAATCTGAATTGGATCAACGCACACGCAGGAGCAGCCTACGCATGGGTTGGTGAAGTTTTTCATCCCGTTTTAGGATTTTTTGCCGGTTGGGCACTTCTTGTCGCTTCCGCAGTTTTTATGGTCTCCGGAACCTTCCCCGCCGCCACATCGACGTTAGCACTTGTCGCTCCGGAGTATGTCAACGACGTCAACGCCGTAGCCTTTGTCGCTGCGCTTTGGCTTGTAATCGTCAGTTTTATTGTGATAAAAGGAACAAAACTCGCCGCCATTTTCCAAGTGTTAACCACAGTAATTGAAGTAGGAATCTTGTTTGTAATCATTG
>CAMFKA010000104.1 GCA_945957185.1 uncultured Chlamydiaceae bacterium
GACCAAACCGAAAGGAACGTGATCGACACGCACTTTTTGTGGATCCAAATAGCCCGCCTTTTGCGCTGCAGCAAAGACTTGTTGGAAGTGAACCCCTTGACCAGCATCGGTGACATAAATCAGACGATCACCTTTCTCATCGATAATGCGCTGTTTGATCGCTGCCATGTCTGTCGTGTCGTAGTTGTAACCACCATCTGACTTTTGGACCATCAGCGGCAGAGGATCCCCATCACGGTTGATGAAGCCATCCAGAAAAATACACTTGGCTCCATTAGACTCCGTGACTAGCCCTTTTTCTTCTAACTCTTTAACGATGCCCGGAAGAAGGGGATTGTAGAACGATTCTCCACGCTCTTGTAATTTGACGTCGAGCAGATCATAAATTTCTTGATATGAGACACGTGAAATTTGGCAGATGATTTTCCAAGCAGCGAGAGCGTCAGGTTCTCCTCCTTGCAGCGCAACAACTTGTAGTTGGGAACGTTTTTTGAAGTCAGGGTCTTCATCGAAGAGTTGTTTTGAGCTCTTATACCACTCCATCAAGCTTTGCAAATTGGTAGGTGCGCCTTTTAAGATTTCAGGGTGCCGCTCTTTAATAAAAGCGATCAACATTCCAAAAGCCGTTCCCCAGTCGCCGACATGGTTAATTCTTAGGACGTCATCACCCATGAATTCAAAAAGACGAGCAAGAGTGTCGCCGATGATAGTTGAGCGTAAGTGCCCCACATGCATCTCTTTTGCGATATTGGGAGAAGAAAAGTCGATAACAACTCGCTTTGGAGGGTGGTGACGATCGATGCCAAGATGGGAATCTCGATAAATTGTTTCTGTCCGCTCTTCTAAAAAGGAAGCGCAAAGGGTGATATTGATAAAGCCGGGGCCTGCGATTTCGGTGGATTGGATGATATTCCCTTTGTCTAAATGGGAGACGATTGCTTCGGCAATAGCGCGAGGGGGCTTTCCAACCAATTTCGCCATCTTCATCGGCGAATTGCATTGGTAATGTCCAAATTTTTCGTTTGTGCTGCGAGTGATGTCCATTAGCGGAAGATCGAGATCGACGAACGCCCTTTTTGCCGCATCGGAAAATTGTTGAACAAGAAGATGATGAATGGTTTGCATGAACAAAATACCCTGGTTTTACACGACGATTATCCCTAGTTTCGAACTTTTAAGCAAGATTCATAATCGAAGCCAGGTCGGGACGACCTGGCTACACAAAACAATTATTTTTTTAATGTTTGAAATTGGATCGGATGGACTCGTTTTCCCACCTGATGCTTCAATTTGTACTCAGCAAGCGCATCCGCCACCACACTCGTGGGCTTTTGCTCCGCTTCACTCATTGAAAAAATTTCTAGTAACGTCTCGTAAATTTTGTTGACTCGCTCTCTCGATTCTACCGGATTGTACCCTCCCGGATTGTACTCGGCAGCAGCGTTGATGATTCCACCGGCATTAATCACAAAATCCGGAGCATACAAAATTCCTTTTTGAAATAGTTTAACGCCCATCTCATCATTCAAAAGCTGGTTGTTAGCTCCTCCTGCAATAATTTTGCAGGTGAATTTATCTATCGTGGACGGATTGACAATACCACCCATTGCGCAGGGAGCAAAAATGTCACACTCCACCTCTGCAAAGCTTTCCGGGGGCACAATTTTAGCTCCGGACAACATCATCTCTCGATGCACTCTTTGTGGATCCACATCGGTAAGGATCAATTCGGCTCCCTCCCAAAATAAAAATTGAGCCAATTTAGCGCCGACATGTCCAAGTCCCTGTACAAATACTTTTTTGCCTTTCAGAGAGGGAGATCCATAAACGTGCTGAGCAGAGGCGTGAATGCCTCTCAGTACTCCCCAGGCGGTGAATCTGCTAGGATCTCCACTACTGAGGTCGTTGCACAAAGCTGCGACGTAGGGGCACACTTCTCGTATCGTTTCCATATCTTCGGGGCTGGAGCCGATATCTTCGGCGGCGATATATTCCCCTTTCAAGGTGTCTAGCACTTCTGCAAAGAGCTTTAAATGTTTCTTTTTAGTGTCGTGAGTGTAGTTGTCATGAGCGATAATAACGCCTTTTCCACCTCCAAGTCCATCTTCACAGATGGCGGATTTGTAGGTCATCGCTTTAGCGAGGCGAAGAGCGTCGTTAAGAGCGTCGTCTTTATTTTTGTAGGGGTAGATGCGCACCCCTCCAAGAGAGGGTCCCAAAGTGCAATCGTGGATAGCAATGAAACAATGGAACGAGCAGTCGGGGTCAGTGGCTTCCAAAACAGTTTGATATCCTGGTATGGATAGGTTTTTGGTGGTTAGCATGGTACCTCATTTTTTGGCTGAGAGATTTTCCTTGATTATTATTGGACAACAGGGATAATGTTAAATACATTTTCAATTAAAATCCCCTTCTTTTTATTCCTGATTGAGGTAAAGATGACGAAGACTGTCCTGACAGATGAGTTAAAAGAGTCTCTCCAGCAGTTCCTGAGCAAGAATCGTTCTGCGGAATTGGTGAGCGCGTACCTTCATTACGTTGAGGGTAAATATGATTTAAATCCCGTCTTGTATGTAAAAGACAAAACGATCTACCAGAGCGCTGAAGAAGCGGTCGGTCGTTTGGAAAAAGAGGGAAAAATTTGGCACGAAACCGAAATTAAAATCGGCTTTAACCAACTGAACGTCAACGAACAGACAAAAAAGATTTACATCTGCCCATTTTCCGGAAAAGTGTTTGGCGATAACACCCACCCCAACCCTCAAGATGCGATTTATGATTGGGTGTCCAAATGTCCGGAAAACACAGAGCGTTTGAATGGACTGCGCGTCAAAAGATTTTATATCTCCGACGATCCGGAAGTGATCAAAAATTACATCCCTAAAAACAAGCCAAAAGAAGCGATCACGAAAGTGGTGTACTCTTCCGTTGCAAGCGGGAAATTGTTTAACTCCAAAAATGCTGTCATCGACGACTTCAAGAAAAATTACCTCAAAAGAATGTCTCTTGTCGAAGTCCAAAGCCAAAATAAATTTGAAATTGACGATCTCTTCCTCGAATTCATTCAAAAACAACTGGTTGAAGACAAAATCGCTGCATTTATCGAAACGATCGCTCAACATGAGGAGTTCACTCCTTATATCGAAGCTTGGTTAGAGTAGTTTGTGCCTATGAGGAGGATGATTTCCCACTCCGAAAACGAAACGTTTCGATTCGGCCATGACCTTGGTCAAGAGCTGATGGCGGGAGATCTCCTTTGTTTTTTTGGTGATTTAGGTGCAGGCAAAACGACATTTATCAAAGGTGTCATTGCTGCCTGTACCGACGTCTCCAGTGATGCTGTTGTGAGCCCGACATATTCCTATCTCAATATCTACGAGGGAACCCTCCCCGTTTTCCACTTCGACCTTTATAGACTTACCGGTATCGACGATTTTTTAGGACTCGGCTTTGATGAGTTTTTTCAAAGAAACGGCGTTTGCTGTATCGAGTGGAGCGAAAGGATCGAGTCATTATTAGAGATGCCGCGAGTGATCAAAATTGAAATCGCGCATCGCGGAGAAGGGATCCGCCATATTAGTATTATCAGGTCGTCGGGGGAGTAATATCTTGAAAATCGAATTTAAAAACCCAAAATTTCTTTCTAGCGCTGTTCAACCATCGAAGTATCCGAATCCGAAAAATGATCGAGGCGAGCTGCTCCGTGAAGTTGCGGTGATCGGTCGCTCTAATGTCGGAAAATCCAGCCTCCTCAACGACTTATTTCAATCTAAAGGGATGGTGAAAACATCTTCCGTTCCCGGAAAAACTCAGCTGATCAATTTCTTTACCCTCAACGATCAATTGACTTTTGTGGATTTGCCCGGTTACGGATACGCAAAAGTTCCAATGGAGACCAGAAAGCAGTGGGGTCCAATGATCCAATACTATCTGGAACACCGCTCCCAATTAGAAATTATCCTTTTCCTCTTCGACATCCGACGTCTGCCGAACGACGAAGATCGCGCGTTGATGTCGTGGCTGCATAAAAGGGGAAAACCGGTTCTCTTGATTCTGACAAAAGTGGATAAAGTCACCCTCAATCAAAGAAAAATCGCTCAAAAGAAAATCTTGGAAAGCTTTGGTGGATGGGTTCCTCCAACGCTCTATTACTCGACACTTAAGCGGACAGGACGGCGTGAGCTGGCAGGTTGGATTTCACACACCCTTTTCCCTGCCGCTACCGAATTGGAGAACACTCATGAATAGACAAACATTCGTATGCATCGATTGCGAGACAACGGGTTTAGATGTCAATGCCGATCGTATTATAGAAGTTGCGGTTGTAAAGTTTACTTTAGAAGGTGTTTTAGAGGAGTTTGAAACGTTAGTTGATCCATTGATTCCTATCCCTCAAGTGTCCATGGAAATCCATAAAATTACTCAAGAGATGGTCGACGGCAAACCGAAAATTGAAGAAGTGCTGCCGCAAATCTTGAAAATGGTCGGGTCCCATGTGATCATCGGTCACGGCATCAAATTCGATGTTGATATGTTGATCAGTGCCGCGGAACGCGCGGGGATTCAGACTAATCTACGCCACAATCAAATGATAGATACGTTGCGATTGGCTCGGCTTTATGGGGAGAGTCCCACAAATTCGTTGGAGCAGCTGCGCAAACATTTCAATATTCAAGAAGAAGGCGCCCACAGAGCAATGAGTGATGTGGTTGTCAATATCGAGGTGTTTAAATACCTGTCTAAAAAATTTAAGTCTTTGACTCAATTGTTCGATGCATTATCACGACCCATTCTTATGAAAACTATGCCTTTAGGTAAGCACAAAGGGCGTCCTTTCAAAGAAATTCCTATCGATTACCTCATTTGGGCATCTCATAAAGACTTCGACAAAGACTTGATCTTTTCTCTACAAACAGAGATAAAAAAACGAAAGAAAGGGAAGTCTTTCGGACACTCTTGTAACCCATTTGATCAATTATAATTTTTTCATTTGGAATAAGTGGTGTATCCCAGATATAATGCGGATAATTGATGGTGGAGGTGCGCATGCGTCGCAAAGAATCTTGTCACTCTTCAAAGTGCTCTCAAGAACTAAAAGTGGATCTTGCAGAGATGCTGAAAGGGGGAGTAATCATCGAAGTTACAACTCCCGACCAAGCCAAAATCGCGGAAGATTCCGGCGCTTTGGCGGTGATGGTTGTGGAGAAAATGCCCCCCGAAATGAAAGTTAATGGCGCCATCTCCAGGATGCCAAGCCCCGATCATATCCAACAAATCCAAGAAGCTGTTTCCATTCCCATCATGGCAAAATGCCGTCTCGGTCACGTCATCGAAGCTCAGATTTTAGAGTCTCTTTTCGTCGATTATATCGATGAAAGCGAGCAGTTGACTCCGGCAGATGAACAATTTCCTATCGACAAAAGAGGGTTTCGCTCCCCGTTCATTTGCGGATATTCGAATTTGGAAGACGCTCTGTCCCGAATTTTAGAAGGCGCAGCAATGGTGCGGACAAAAGGCGATGCTGTAACAGGAAATATTTCTGAGGCGGTTCGCTGCCTTCGTACAATTGATGCAGAGATCAGAAAATTGACTACAATGACACGCTCCGAACTTCTTCATGAAGCAAAACGGCTTCATGCTCCTTTCGATCTAGTAGAAAAAATTGCCCAAACCGGCTCCCTTCCCGTTCCTAATTTTGCTGCAGGTGGAATCCTTCACCCTGCCGATGCCGCCTTGATGGTTTATTTGGGAGCGCAGAGCATTTTTGTGGGTTCAGATATTTTCAAAACAAAAGATCCTCTCCATCAAGCTAAAGCGATTGTGGGAGCCCTTTCGTTCTATAACGACCCGGAAATGTTGGCTAATATCTCCAAAGGGGTATTGGGAACGGTAAAAGGAATAGACCTTACAGATCTAAAACAGGAAGCTTTATTAGCCCAACGAGGGTGGTAACACATGACTCATAGCAATGAGATCGCCACATTCGGCTATGCTGTTGGTCTCGCTGCTGGAGACATGGGAACTGCTTTCGCCCCCGTCGTCATTCAAAAATCCCCTTTTTGTAAAGATCTCCCCCTCCACTGGCGCGCTATGTGCCATATCAAGCAAGGCCTTCCGCGCCTCGCAGCGATCCCTTTCGTCGCGGAAGCGTGCACTCACCTTGCCAAAGAGATAAAAAATGAAGTAAATCGACATCACCCTTTTTTGGTTGTAGGAGGAGATCACTCGTCCGCAATCGGCACCTGGAGTGGTGTGTCCTCAGCACTAATGGAAAAGGGCGATACAGGATTGATTTGGATCGATGCTCACCTCGACAGCCACACGAAAAAGACAACACCCTCCGGTAATATCCACGGCATGAGCTTAGCGGCGCTGTTGGGAAAAGGGATTAAAACATTAACGCAAGTGTTGGCTCCGCATCAAAAACTCAAGCCTCGTCACGTATGCGTGATTGGTGCACGCAGTTTTGAACCGGAAGAAGTGGCACTGTTGGAGCAGCTGCAAGTGCGGATATTTTACGCAGAAGAAGTGAAAGAAAAAGGGCTTTCTGCGGTAATGAAGGAAGCTTTGGAAATTGTAACAACAGGTACAGCGGGTTTTGGTATTTCGCTTGATATGGATTCGCTCAACCCTCAGGAGGCTCCCGGAGTGGGGACTCCCGCTTCCGATGGCTTAAACGGTGCTGAATTATTGAAAGCATGTGCAGGGATAGCGAAAATCCCAGGTTTTGTGGGTTTGGAAATTGTGGAATTCAATCCGCTTTTGGACGGAGAGCAGAAAACCGAAAAATTGGTTGCTGAAGTGATTAAGAGTGTATTTTTAGGGAAGGAGAAACAATGAGCACGTTTTTAGAACTGGATCGACAATATTCAGCGAACAACTATACTCCATACCCCATCGTCTTTTCACGTGGAGAGGGTGTGTACCTGTGGGATGTTGATGGAAAGCGGTACATCGATATGATGAGTGCCTATTCAGCGGTTAACCATGGACACAGCCACCCCAAGCTTGTCAACGCCCTTTACGAACAAGCAAAGAAATTAGCGATCGTTTCCAGAGCTTATGAGAATGATACAATGCCCAGGTTCCTGCAAAAAGCCTGCGAATTTTTTAATTTCGATAAAGCACTTCCAATGAATACGGGCAGCGAAGCTGTTGAAACAGCGATTAAAGCAGCTCGCAAGTGGGCGTATGAAATCAAAAAAGTTCCTGAAAATCA
>CAMFKA010000105.1 GCA_945957185.1 uncultured Chlamydiaceae bacterium
GAGCACAGCGAACGGAAACCTGGGTAGGGTCAAAATACCTATCCGAGGCCTGCAAAGCCGGCATAAAAAATGGGTAATGATAAGGGCAGGGGCAGGGGTTTTGGTGGATTACGCTTTCAACAAATAACCCAGCGCATCATGCAGCTTCGGGAACAAAAACTTATACCCATGCTCCTGCAGCTTTTGTGGCTTCACACGACAGCTTCCGAGAAGTAACGAATCGGCAACTTCTCCGAAGGCCACTTTCGCCAAAAATGCCGGCATAGGCAAAATCGTCGGTCGATTCAAAACCTCCCCCAAAGTCTTTGTAAACTCTCGATTCGTAACAGGATCATCCGTAACAACATTGATAGCACCCGAATACTTCGGGTTAACAATCGCTTCTTCGATAACAGCTAAAAGGTCGTTGATCATGATCCAGCTCATATATTGATTTCCCGAGCCGATCACTCCCCCCAAACCCAATTTAAAGGGCAACAACATCTTCTTTAACGCGCCGCCTTCGGCAGCCAAAACCATTCCCGTTCGCAACTTCACCAATCGCACGCCACTATCTACAACCGGATCAGCAGCCCTCTCCCACTGCAAGCAAACATCCGCTAAAAAATCAGATCCCGGTCTACTCCCCTCTTTCACCGTCTCGCTACCGGTGTCGCCATAATATCCAATTGCAGAGGCATTCACTAATACCTTGGGCTTCTGCTTTAACTTCGCAATCGTATCCACCAAAAGCTTGGTGGGCTGCAAACGACTTTCTAAAATTCTCAACTTCTTCGCTGCGCTCCATCGCCCTTCGGCAATGGATTCTCCGGCAAGATTTACAATTGCATCGAATCCTTCTATTTCAACAGGGTTCAGCTTTTGATGCTCGGGATCCCAAAAAATTTCATACGGTTGCGTAGGCTGACGCCTCACCAACTTTGACACTTTGTGTCCACGACGAATCAAAAAAAGGGTCAATGCTGTTCCCACTAACCCCGAAGACCCTGCTATTAAAATTTTATTCATCTTTCCCCCGAATACTTTTAAACGCTTTTAATGCCTGATCGCGAGCTTCATTATGATCGACGATAGGGTATGGATAATGCTTTCCCAAAACGACACCCGCCAGCGCGAGTTCCATCGGAGGTGCATTCCACGGTTGATGAATCCAACAATCGGGAACATTACTCAATTCAGGAACCCATTGCCGAATAAAATCACCGGAATTGTCAAACTTTTCCCCCTGTAACACTGGATTAAAAACTCTGAAATAAGGAGCTGCATCAGCGCCGCATCCTCCTATCCATTGCCACCCTAAAGTGTTATTCGGAAGATCGGCATCAACGAGGGTATCCCAAAACCACTTGGCACCCTCTGTCCACGAGATCATTAAATCTTTCACTAAAAACGACCCCACAACCATACGAAGGCGGTTATGCATCCACCCCGTTTTCCACAGCTGTCTCATCCCTGCATCGACAATGGGGTACCCTGTCAGCCCCTTCTTCCATGCTTTTAATGCTACAGGGGCATCTTTCCAAGGAAACTTCTCGAACTCCTTCCGTAACGGCAGTGTCGGAGTTTTAGGGAAGTGATACAGTAGATGATGAGCGAACTCTCGCCATCCCAGTTGCCTCAAAAAGCACGCGGTTCCGGTTGAGGGAAGCTTCTCTTGCGACACCACCGTATACCAAATCATATTGGGAGTGATCTCTCCAAAATGCAAATGCGGCGACAGCAACGAAACACCATCTTTTGAGGGATAGTCGCGACTTGTTTCGTAATCGGCGATACCGTCTTGAATGAATTTTTGTAATGTCAACCTGGCACCATCAGATCCCGGCACCCAGTAGATTTTGAAACTACTGTCCCAATTGATGGTCGGAAGCAAATTCAGCTCTTCTACGCGCAGCGATTTAGCTTTGATGGCTTTAATTTTTTTAGGTGTTGGTAGTGGTTTTTCAGGCAATCCATTGCTTAGGCACGCTTTCCAAAACGGAGTGAACACTTGAAACGGCTTTCCTGATTTATTCAATTGTGTCCACGGCTCGAAAAGGACATTCCCTCGAAAGGATTTACAAATGATTCCTTGATCCGTAAGTGCTGCTTTGATTGCCGTATCAACCGCAATTTCGTCGGGATTGTAGCGACGGTTCCAATAAACTGCATTGGCTCCAGTTTCTTTGATTATTGCCTGCAGTTCCTGTAAAGGGTCGCCTTTGCGAATCACTAATTCGGCATGATAATTTTGCAGCTGCTCCTTTAAAGACAACAGAGAGTTGTGCAACCACCATTTAGAGGCTCCTCCAATCGCCCAATCTCCTTGATCGGCGGCATAAATATAGACCAGCAACACCTCGCCAGCAAGTGATGCTTCCAATAGCGCGGCATGGTCTTCCACGCGCAAGTCGTTGCGGAACCAAACGATTGTTTTAGGAGGATTGTGCATACGCTGTTATCTCCCTTGGGGATTTTCCATACCAAACTGCTCCGACATTACGCTTGAACAGAAACTCAAAAATTTTAGCGGCATGGTAGATGCGTCGTGCGCTAAAAATCGGGGTCCTAAACATACATGCAATATCGTATCGCCCTTCTTTTTTGATCAACATCATCCTTAACGGTGTTAAAAAGAAAAAGACCCCCAGCATCCATATAATAAAATAAACGACAAAATTCATCTGCCCCCTCAAAGTGCTAAACACTTTTCCTAAAGGCTCTTTCGGGGTGCTTTCTAAAATATCTGCATCGAATAACGAAGGGACAACGGCATCACCATGAACCCTTTTGGCATGTTCTTGGATTGTCCCTGAACAATTCATATAGCTGATCTGAAAATGCTGATACCCTTCTCTTGCATTTATAAACGACTCTCGCAATGCCGCCATATGTTTCATTCCCATGGGAGCATCTATCACAATGGGAAAGGCTCCAAATTGTCTTAAATAGTACATGGTCTCATCAGGATATGCCCACAACCCTCTTTCTGTCTTTCCCAAACGCCATATCTGCGACATCACATCCAACGCCGATCCGGTTGGATAACCGGACACAAATTGCTGAGCTAAAAAAGTGAAAGGAAACTCCTCGTAAGACCCGCTCCCAGTAGGGATCAAAAATACCATAAAACCGTGTGTACGGGCGATGTCCATAGTGGGAGACTCTCGATTTGCACAAATGCACATCACCCACTGGTCGTGTCGAAGCTCCTCTTCTACATTATACTTCGCTCTCATTTCAAGCTCTGTCAGCACATTAAACCCCGGCAGGTGATCAAACCAAAATTGACTCTTTAGGTCAAAATCTACATAACTATTCTCTTGAGAATTTTTCCGACCATAAAAATAATTCCAATTCCGTATCACTCCATTCAACATTTCAACGTCACCAGGAGTCTCTCTCTTATTTCTAAACTGCGCGTAAATGGCTCGCTTTGTTGTGATAAGACCTTTCAAATTGATCGTTTTGTCAAGGCTATGAACAGATCGCGGCTTTCGGCCCCCATACTCACCTTCAAATAGAAGGGTTAACCTTTTATACTCCCCTCTCTCTTCCTTTGTTTTAACTTTTATCTGCAAGGGTGACACTTTCGGATACCCTATCCGTTTATGCAAAATATTCGGCTTCAGAAGTTCCTGACAGGTGCCATAAAACTCTATATAGGGCTCAACGGGACAATTCTCCAGCAGCGCCCAACGGAAAAAATCCGTTCTAATTTCAACATCGCGAAGCAACAACTGTCCAAAACCGCTATACTCTATCGCTTTTTGTATTTTTTCTACTTGAGGCGCCGTCAATTCATCTACAACGGTAAAAACACCTTCAACTTTGCGGTACGATTTCAGCGGCTGCGCCTTCAACCATTCGGTAGCTTCATTCAGCATCAGCACCAAAACGTCGCCATTCAGCTCCTCTTCACATTTTTCAATCCGATGCTTTAACGACAGCTGCCTCATTCTCAGTTGATTCACCCACTTCTGATCAAAGCCTTGCACTTCAGCTTCGCTGCAAACACGTTCTGCTTCCTGTAACAACGTCTTCGCGCCCTGCTCATTCCACGCTTTTCCATATTCAAAGTCATCATACCGCTTACACATCTCCCCCAATAACATTCCAATCCCAATTCCCATTTCGTTTTCTCTCCGCTCTTCATTAAAAAAATTCTTAGACGCCAATTCTTCATCCTACACTTTTCCCCCTTGTTCCTGCCAGAATTTTTACCTCTCCTCTTTTTTTCCTTGTACTCAATCCCCTCTCATGCCATCATCTCTTTCATCAACAGGAAGAGTGGCAGAGTGGCCGATTGCGTCTGTCTTGAAAACAGAATTGCGTGAGAGCGCAACGGGGGTTCGAATCCCTCCTCTTCCGTTTAAGGGGGCTTTGCCCCCTTAAAAATCCCCCACCAAAGGAGCGAGCTCCTCTGGACTCCTTTTTCACCTTTTTTCGTTTGTTAACGTACACTTTAGCTTGAGAAAAGAAAGCCGACCCTCGTCATTTTTTGCCTATTAAAATCCCCTTCTGTTCAAGATGTGCTCAAACGAATTGAGTCAAATGTCTTTCCTCCTGCACAAAAGCATAGATAAACCGCCAAGCATAAAAATGACAAAAATCGATAATATTCAAATTGGAATCCATTCACAAAAACTACCCTTTTCCTGTGATTTTGTAAGAAAAGTATGGTAAAATTTCTTACACAGCCTCCGTTAAATCCAGAAAATTCTTGCATTTTGTAAGAAAAACATACTAATATTTCTTACATGAAGAAAAGTAATAAAAAAACACAAAAAAGCATTGATTCTCAAATTGTTGAAGCTATAAACCGTCGTGATCGCGGAGCCGTTTTCGTTCCCTCAGATTTCCTAGATTTAGGTAGTCGACAAGCAATCGATATTGTTCTTCACCGACTCGTTCGAAAAGGGTCCATTCGACGTCTTGCGCGAGGAATCTATGATTTTCCCGAAGAACACCCCATCCTTGGAAAGCTTCAACCATCCCCAGAAAAAATAGCTGAGGCTTTGGTTGGGCGTGATTGCACACGCATTCAACCTGCTGGCGCCTACGCAGCCAACCTCTTAGGGCTATCCGAACAGGTTCCTGCTAAAGTAGTATTTTTAACAGATGGACCAAGCAGAACGGTAAAAATCGGGGCAACAATCATTCAGCTTCGACGAACAACTCCCAAAAACATGGCGATGGCCAGTCGACTTAGTGGTCTTCTGGTTCAGGCTTTTCGCGAACTAGGCAAAGAAAATGTTACCGTAGAGCGAATTGAGCATTTAACACGAATTCTTCCAAAGGACAAACGAAAAGAGCTACTTAATGACATTCGGCTTGTGCCAGAATGGATGCATTCGATTTTTAGAAAACTAGCTGAGGAGACAACTTGAAACTTGATTTTTTAAAATTATCTCCCAGCGAACAGCGCTTATACATCGAACAGGCCGCTATTCAAAAAAGTGTATCCCCTGTAATCATGGAAAAAGATTTTTGGGTATGTTGGCTACTAAATATTCTGTTCAAGTCGGAATTTGCAGATGATCTCGTATTCAAAGGTGGCACCTCATTGTCAAAGGTATTTGGCGCGATCAACCGTTTTTCCGAAGATATTGATCTTTCACTGTCACCTAGTTTTTTGAAACTACCTGAATGCAAAATGACATCTCGCACTCAAGGTACTAAATGGATGAAAAACGCTGAAGCGACGTGCGAAGTGGCAGTTCGAACTCAGATTATGCCAGCACTGGAAGCTTCAGTGTTGGATATTCTTGAAAATGAACAGAAACGATTCGAGTTTTTGAAAGATCCTAACACAAACTCACCAGTACTTCTTTTTCACTACCCCTCCTCGCAACCAACAGGATTTGATTATATCAAACGCTCTGTAAAACTCGAGTTTGGTTCTCTTACTGATCAACAACCAACAGGGCGTCATGCAATAATTCCCTGGATTACAGAGATTTTTCCGAAGGCTTTTCCCGATTGGCATTGTGAAGTCACGGCCCTAGAAATAGAACGAAGTTTCTGGGAAAAGGCTACGATCCTGCACGCAGAATACTACCGAGCATCCGACAAACCAATACCAGATAGATATTCGCGCCATTACGCGGATACGGCGATGCTTGTAAAACACACTGAAGCAATCAAAGCTCTAGATCACCATGATCTCAGAAATCAAGTCGTTTTGTGGAAGAGTCAATTCTTTCCAAGCTCATCAGCACATTATGATCTAGCCAAACCTGGAACATTTCGTCTTGTTCCCAAGGCAGAAAGATTGCCTGCACTACAGCGAGACTACTTATTGATGCGCGATATGTACCTTACCGAGCCTGTCAGTTTTGATGAAATACTCAACACCTTATCCGATCTTGAACATCGTATCAACTATCTTAATAGTGAAAGTCAAGGAGGAATCTACCCAAAAAAGATAGAGTTACTTCAGCACAATATAGCCTCTTTACCTTCCCTTGGAGAAACTTTGACAAAGAAAAGAGGAGACGAGTTAATTCAATCCGTTAATGAAATTCTAGCTGCAGGCGCTGACGTTAATGACATTTCCCTTAATGGACACCGCCCATTACAGTTACTGATTAAAGCCAATCTAGAACCGCGCACGAAATTTGAATTGGTTAAAAATTTTATCGATCAGGGAGCTGACATTCACTCTCCGGATAAAAGTGGCTTAACACCATATCAGGTGGCTATTTCCGATGGACACAAAGCAATTTCTGATCTTTTACGCTCTAAAGGAGCTCGTCCAATGTCTCCACCAGGAACTGGATATGCTCAACACTACAACATGTATCGCGAAATCCCGTCGCCATAAACGATTGCAAATTATGCACAAATTCTGCACACCAACATCCAACTTCAGTCAATCAGAGGCAACAAAACGATAGGGATCACACCCTGTCTTTCCCCTGTGAAGTTGATTGGATGTTGTTGGGGATACCTGGAAGGCATCGGACTTGAAAACAGAATTGCGTGAGAGCGCAACGGGGGTTCGAATCCCTCCTCTTCCGTTTAAGGGGGCTTTGCCCCCTTAAAAATCCCCCACCAAAGGAGCGAGCTCCTCTGGACTCCTTTTTCACCTTTTTTCGTTTGTTAACGTACACTTTAGCTTGAGAAAAGAAAGCCGACCCAATGGTGTCAACTTAAGCATTTATGTCGACCTTTCAGGCCTCCGATGTTTTATCTGGGTCTGACCCAGGCCTG
>CAMFKA010000106.1 GCA_945957185.1 uncultured Chlamydiaceae bacterium
GCGATAGGCTCCGGTCTCGTGGGCTCGGAGATGTGTATAAGAGACAGGTGCTGGTACAACACCTCCACATCGATTGTGAGCAAACACAAGAACGCGGTTGACCAGGTTGCCGTACTTCCCTAACAGTTCGGCGTTGGAGCGATTCTGGAAGTCTTTCCATGTGAATTCGGCGTCAGAAGTTTCAGGAGCATTGGAAGCGATAGCGTAGCGGATTTGATCGACAGAATATTTGGTAAAAAAGTCGTCTAAATCGATATACCAGCCGTCTGATTTGCTGAATTGACGCCCTTCAAGATTGTAAAATTCGTTAGCAGGCAGTTCGTCAACAAGTTTGAAAGGTTGATTTTGCCCCATGGTCATTGCCGGGAAGATGACCCCGTGGAAAGGGATGTTGTCTTTTCCGATGAAATTAATGAGAGTTGTTTTAGGATCACACCAGTACTCTTTCCATCTTTCCGGAGCGCCCTGCAACTGCGCCCACTCTTTTGTTGCGGAGATGTAGCCGATGGGTGCATCGAACCACACGTAAAGGACTTTTCCTTCTGTCCCCGGCAAAGGAATCGGAATTCCCCAGTCCGAATCGCGGGTGATGGCTCTGGGACGCAAATCTTTGATGTAGCTTTTCACAAAATTGGTGACGTTAGCTTTCCAATCTTTTGTAGCGATCCATTGCTCCAGCTTATCTTTCATTTTATCGAGCATTAGGAACCAATGTTTGGTGGGACGCTTTGTCAAGGGGGATTGAGTAAGCTTAGAGCGAGGGTCGATAAGGTCGGTCGCTTCGTAGCTAGCGCCGCAAGAGGGGCATTCGTCGCCGCGAGCCTCTTTAAATCCACATTTAGGGCACGTTCCTACTACGTAGCGGTCGGCTAGAAAGCGATTGTCCTTCTCGGAATAAAGCTCGTCAGTCACTTTCTCTTCGATCCATCCGTTGGCGCAGAGCTCTTTGAAATAGTTTTGTGTCGTTTCGACATGCCCCGGCCATGTGGTGCGGGAGTAGTGGTCAAAAGAGATTCCCAACTTTTCGAAAAGTCCTTTGTTAGCGACATGAAAGATGTCGACATGTTCTTTGGGGGTGCGTTTCGCCAATTCAGCGCTGAGAGTGATGGCGATACCGTATTCGTCGGAACCACAAATAAATAGCACGTCATGTCCTTGAAGACGACGGAAGCGGGCGTAGCAGTCGGCAGGGAGGTAGGCTCCGGCGATGTGTCCGAAATGTAAAGGCCCGTTCGCATAGGGAAGGGCGGAAGTGATCAAGATTTTCTTTTTCATACTTGTGGGATCTTGGGATAAGTGGGTTGTGGTCTAGGTTTTTGGACTACAAGGACTTCCAGGTCGCTGTCGGGGATCATTTTCCAACCGAGCAAGATTTTCGTGTCGATATCGACATAGAGGGGGCCTGGTTTTGCGTTGGCGTATTGAGGTTCGATTTGCCGCGGAGCGGGATTGGGAGAAGAAAACTCCACTTGAAACCCTTCTAGAGAATCGTGCAAATAGTAGATTTCGGCTTTTTGATCCTCTTGGAGGCTTCCCCACGACACCCAATTCCCCGGATGCCGTTTTTCTAGGAACGTCCAATCGACGCGGATCGTATCGTACCAAGTGACGCAATCTTGGAAGATGCGTCCCGTTTCTCGGCAGAAAGCGGATTTTCCGAATAAGAAAATTCGGTTGTCGTACTGTTGAAAGTTGTAGAGGTAGCGCAGCACTTTGACCATCGAATTGTAGGACAACGTCGAAGCGCGCCTTAAAGGCGTTTTAGTATATGGGGAGGGGCAGGTGTCGTTGCGGAGCCACCAGTGGGAAAAAAATGCTAATCCCACCAGTAGCAGAAAGGACGCTAAAATCGCGAAACTCAATAAAAGGAGTTGTGTAGTGTTTCCATCGGTCATTTAGCGTGCCATTTCGGTATTAGTCTTTGGAGAACGATTTTTTTCTCTTCTTTTCCCCTTTCAGCAGCGAAGGCTCTTCGCGGCTTTCGCGAGTGGAAAAGCGGCTCTCTTGCTGAACGTCTTGTGTGTAGTGGTTCGTCACGATGATTTCGTCGAAGACATCTCTTCCTGTAGCGATTTCGCCGAGAATTTGTAAAGCGCGGTTTTCGCAATCGAGTTTGACGCGGGCATCGCGGCCGGAGTGGATCATGTTTTCGGCCAGGCGGATCGCGTAGTTAACGAGATCGAATTGGCTTTCAAATTTTTGAATGATCTTTTCGTTTGTCAAAGGATCTCTATAGTATTCTTTGCGTTGTTCCATGCACATCCTCTTGCTTATTATTTTGTAAGTTTGTGATTCTCAGCGATGAAAATGCTACGCAATACATCGTAGGCGACATTTAAATCATCGTTGACAATGCTGTAATCGTAAAAGTCTTCCATTTTCAGCTCTTTTTCTGCTGTGGAAAGTCGTTTTTCCAAATTCACAGAGCTTTCTGTTAATCGATGCTCCAAACGCTCCTTGAGGGATTCCAACGAAGGAGGGCGAATGAATATCGAGGTAAATGGAAGGTCGTAATTTTGTTTTAGGTAAGTCATCCCTTGAGTGTCGATGACCAAAATAACGATTTTGCCGTTATTCAAATCTCTTTCGACATCTTTGATCGAGCTTCCATACTGGACATCGTAAAGTTCAACGGTTTCGAGGAACTCTCCACGCTGTTTTTTGGCTCCAAACTCTTGCGGCGTAACAAAGTGGTAGTTGACGCCATCGATTTCGTAATCTCTGGGTTGTCTAGTCGTGTAGGTGATGTTGGCAACGATGCGGGGAAATTCTTCGGTAAGCATATGGATCAGCGTGCTCTTTCCTGTACCGGAGGGCGCGCTGACAACAAATAGTTGCCCTTTGGGGAAGTTGGGGATCAGAGCGTTGCTACTCGACATTCTGAATTTGCTCCCTCATTCTTTCGATTTCGGTTTTGAGGGTCACAACACGCTGGACAATGGCGGCTTCTTGGGCCTTGGAACCTATCGTATTGCTTTCGCGCAGGAGCTCCTGAACAAGAAAATCCAGGGTCTTGCCAACAAAAACGCCTTTGTCAAGGAGGTCTAAAAACTGAATGCAGTGGGAGCGGAAGCGGACAATCTCTTCTGTCAGGTCGACCTTATCGGCGAAGAGGGCGATTTCACGAGCGATGCGCTCCTTTTCCTCTTCCGCGCTTCCAAAGTACTCTGCAACACGCTCCGTTATTTTAACGCGGTATTTTTCAATCGATTTTGGAGACTCCGCTTCGATCTGGTCGATAAGGGTAATCAAAGTGTTAGCACGAGTGCGCAGGTCTTCGCACAGGTGTCTCCCCTCTTTCTCTTTCATCGTTTCCAATGTCGCTAAAGCATCGTGGAGGACCTTTAAAAACGCCTCTTGGTACGCTTCCCAATCGACTTCGTCTCTTTCGGCGTAGGTGAAAATTTGTGATTCGGGAGTGATCCCCTGGAGAAGATTAGCCGGGTCGTAGGGAGCATCGACCTGCTTCGCAATCATTTGGTAAGCCTCTTTCAGCTGCGTGATGAGGGTCAGATTGGGCTGTAAAGAGATGGGAGGAGCGGTATGGTACTGGATAGACCACTTTGCAGTCACTTGTCCCCGCTTTAACAATTTCGTTATTGCGCGACGAAGCTCCACTTCCAGGCGGAAGAATTCTCTTGGAATCAGCATCTTGATGTCCAAAAACCGATTGTTCACCGTTTGGATATCTAAAGAAAGTTTTCCAAATGAAAAGTCTAATGTAGCATGGGCAAATGCCGTCATACTTTTAAGCATATAGCAATCTTTCTGTCTCGTAGGAATATGACAATATTCTATGTCAAATGGCTATTTTTCCGAAGAAAAATAATTCCTTTTCCGTTTCTATTCTCAATTGATTGCAACATTCTCTTGGAGTTCCCACCCTTTCGCGGAAAGAAATTTCTCTAACAATCCCGGGGCGAATCACCGCTTCGATCAAAGTGTTGTCGCCCGAAAAGAGCATCACGTGATCCATTCTCCCCCGCCGATCTTTTTGTTCGATAAAGACAAGGTCGCCGAGAGCGAGTTCATCCCCCGCAACCGGATTGCATTTCAACCACTGGTCGTGAGCATCGCGCGGGAGAAACACTCCCTGATTGCGATGGATCAGGTACACGAGACCGGAGCAATCAATCCCTACAGGAGACACTCCCCCCCAAGAGTAGGGCGTGTGGATCAGGCGGCGAGCGTCTTCTACAAGACGTTTGCGATCGAGCGGCTGACGGGATGAAGCGACATTTTTTTCGGAAGCAGCCTCGTGAAGGAGCGCCGTTTTCACCCAACCGGGGTAGCCAATCCAATTTTGAGTGGAAGAATCGAATTTTTGTTGCAGCGGAAGCTGGACATACGACCAATCGCCGTCCTCTTTGAGGACTTGAACAGGTTCACCATGGAGAATTTGCGTTTCTTGAAGGACGTCTTTGAGTTCTCCGCTGTGCGGAACAGGTTGACGGCGGAGATCGGCGATGGCAGTGTTTAAAAATTTATGTTTCATGCTAACCTTTAGGGCTTGGTCTGGGTTGGGATATGATAAATGCTGCGATGTCCAAAGCTTCTTCTATCGTTAAGCTTGGATCTTCATACGGCATGTTGTTTTGAATGAAGGTCGCTAAGATGGGAAGGACGTTCATCCCCGCTTCGGTATTAAATGCTTGAGGTCCCCAGAGAGGTGGATAATTTAAGTCCTCGTTTCGTCGTTGTCCCTCTCCGTTTTTTCCGTGACACAAGGCGCACCGATGGGCGTAAAGCTGTTTACCGGCTTCAGGATCCATCATGTGATCGACACGCATTTTTCGGTTGAGACCTAACCAGGGAGTGCCCTCAGGATATGCTGCAACTGGAGAAGAGATCCATGCGAGGTAAGCTAAAAAGCTGCGCATATCGTCGCTATCGATGGGGATGGGTTTGCCATTTAAGCTTTTTTCGAAGCAGGCGTTGATTCTTTCCGCTAACGTGTAGCGTTTTCCATCGGGAAGAAGGATCGGATACTTTTGAGACACCCCCACAAGGGAGATTCCACCGTTTTTTCCACCCAAATTGTTTCCTGCAGAAAAATGGCAATTGCTACAGGAGACGAGGTCTCCCGCGAAATCGGGGATGAGTTTGTGAGTATACCGCATGAGGTTGTAGCCGCGCATCACTTGAGCGTGGATTTCGGGAGGAGCGGTTTCAGGGTCCACTAGCTGGATGAATTGATCGGAAAATAACGTTTGAGTGGAGAAGAGAAAAAATAAAGCGAAGGTATGGAAACGGTTCACGATGCCCCTTATGGATGATAGTCGAAATCGCATTGTGTCAGTGAGGGGTTATTTTTGCAAGCATGAGAGTTGTCCACCAGATATAGAGTAGTAACTTCACCCCTGCCCTTGCCCTTGCCCCTGCCCTTGCCCAAATTTTACGAAATAGTGTTCGATTATTGGAGTTCGCACCAGAGGCTAAACGTCTCGCTCTGATAGTCAAATGAAAAAATTTGGGCAAGGGCAGGGGCAAGGGCATGGGCAGGGGTTTTAACGCAAGGACTTAACGGGTTCAAAAGAACGGCGATGAATCGGGCACGCCCCATACTGTTCGATGGCTTTGCGGTGCTGTGCGGTTCCATAACCTGCATGTCTATCAAAGCCGTATTGTGGGAATTGCGTATGGTATTCGTTCATCAGAGCATCGCGAAACTCTTTCGCAATCACCGATGCTGCCGCAATGGAAAGGGACAATTGGTCCCCTTTAATAATTTTTTCGGACTCAACTTCCGGATGGTGCAATTTCAGGCCATCGACAAGCAAAAAATCAGGCGCAACAGCAAGCTTTTCGACAGCTTGGAGCATCGCTAATTTTGTGGCTTCGAGAATATTAACTTCATCAATAATTGTCTCTGAGATCACCCCAACGGCATAGATAATTTGGGGGTGGGTAGTCAAGAAATTGTATAACTCCCCTCTTCGCTTAGGGGTCAACTTTTTGCTGTCATCAAGGCCGGGGATCAGAAGTCCTTTGGGCAAGATGCACGCGGCTGCGACGACGGGTCCGGCGAGCGGGCCTCGGCCGGCTTCATCGATGCCGGCAACAGAGGTGTACCCTTTTGAATAGGCTGCCTGCTCGTAATGTGTCATTGCGAGCAGGCGTTGGGCTTCTAAAGGGTCCACAGATTAGCTTTCAGTGCTGACAGCTTCTTCTGCAACGACTTCTTCGGAAGGCTCTTCTTCAACCTTCAAAAGACGGCTTTTCGCTCCGCCTTTGAGGCCTTTTACTTTAGATTTCTTACCGGAGGTTCCGCGGAGGTAGTACAGTTTCGCACGGCAGACATCTCCTTCCTTGATCACTTCGATTTTCGCGATACGTGGGCTGTGAAGCAAGAATACACGCTCCATCCCTTCACCGTAAGCGACGCGGTGTACGGAAAAAGTTTCGGAAACGCCGTATCCTTTTCTAGCGATGACGGTACCGGTGAATACTTGGATACGCTCTTTGTCGCCGTCGATAATACGTGTGTGCACTTTTACAGTGTCACCAACGGAAAATTGGCCTGGATTCTTTTTCAGCTGTTCTTTCTCTAGCTTTTGAATGATAGCTGCTTTACTCATGGTATTTGCTCCTGGTCACGGGGTGTGTTCGATATTAAATCGGGTCGCACAGCCCTGGTTTTTTCTAATGCTTTTGAGAGTCTCCACTCTCGTATTTCTTTATGGTTGCCGCTCCGCAATACTGCGGGGACTTCGACGCCTTCAAAAACAACCGGTTGGGTGTAGTGAGGGTGGTCGAGCAGCCTATTTTCAAATGAGTCTTCGGCTGCGGCTAATTCATGTCCTAGGACACCCGGAACAAACCTACTGACGCTGTCGATAAGGACGATAGCGGCGAGGCAACCATTGGTCAGGACGTAGTCGCCGATGCTGATCTCCTCATCGACGCGGCTTAAGGCTCTTTCATCGACACCTTCGTAGTGGCCGCAGAGGACAACAACATGTTCCTTTTGAGCTAGTTCTCTACATTTTTTGGCGTTGAGAACTTTCCCTTGGGGCGACATATAGACAACGTAAGATTTTTCTGTGGCGACCGAATCGATCGCTGCACAGATGGGGTCCGGTTTCATCACCATACCGGGCCCGCCGCCGAAAGGGCGGTCATCGACTTTACGGTGTTTATCGAGGGCAAAATCACGGATATTTGTGAAATTGATCTCGACGATCCCTTTACGGG
>CAMFKA010000107.1 GCA_945957185.1 uncultured Chlamydiaceae bacterium
GGCATAGGACACATCTTTTTCCAACAAAAAGTAGCCACACTCACCTGGGCTGTAACATGTCGTCCCGTTGGGACTTAGTTCCAAATTAATACAGATATTGGATGTAAAATTTTTTTAATTCAAAAAGTGCGCTAAGGCCTGAAAGGCCAAAATGTTACAGCCCAGGTCGCAGCGAAGCGAAGGCCTGGGTCACATCCAAAAACAACATCGGAGGCCTGAAAGGTCGACATAAAGACGTAAGTTGACGTCATTGGGCATAAGCGTGAATCTATTCCACTAATTAGATGTTAATTGTTAATGATATGCAAAATATTATGAGCTAGGTTGACGCCTCCGCCGAGATCCGCAGGTGGTATCTATTGTTTTTTAAGGCCTTATATGATATGATTGTTGCTTAAACAAATTTTAAAATGGTGCAAAATGAATACAATCGTACACTACTTGAAAAACATAAATAATGATTACAATTACGAGATGTCTTTTCAAGACGACGTGGTCACGCAAAAGAGATATGAAAAGAATCGGGAATATGGTGATTTTCACGAATTTAATTTCGCTGAAAGGGTCGGTAATGCTTTGCTCACGCCATTAGCTGGGACGGTTACTTGGATTGAAAGCGATGCTGAAAAATTAGATGTTAAACCACGACCTACGAGTATTCCCCGCGAGATTTTGCTTTGTTCAAAAATCGCACTTAAGATTCTTTTGGGTGTCACACTCTCTTCAATTCCTGCTGCTATCGGATTTTGCATCAAACAAGCAGGTGAATATTTTAACGAAGAACAAATGTACCGAGTAAAACGGAAGGCTGATTGTGCAATCAAAAAATATGAGGCGAATTTAAAGGAGCAAATGGATCTGATTGACTCTTATAAGTCAAAAATTGAGAGCTTTAAATCCGATTTTGATATCGGCGATAAATCGATTAATTCTATTGATCCTTTGGTTTTTACGGCGATATGTGAAATGCTTGGAATAGAACAATTTTTCAAGGACACCGTGACTGTAGCTATTTCAAATCAACCATTTGAAAACGCAGATGAATACCCCGTGATCCTCGAGCAGATACATCCAGAAGAAACGCCAGCAGAACAGTATAAACGATTTACAGATGCGCGTAAGGATAGCAGTATCCCAAAGGCGTATAGAAAAATGGGGTATAGAGACAATCCGGAAAAGTCACAAAGATATCAAGAGCAAATAGCAGAAAAAGAACCGCAATTTAGAGAAGTGCTCCAAAAGTTTAGCACAGAATGGAAGAGCTATTGTGATTGTGTTGTATCAGCTGGAGAAAGAAATTTGTCAACACTCTTGAGTGCGCTAGGAAATAAAGTTACAGCCATTCATTTTCTTCGACTAAATAAAATTTATCTTTTTCCAGACCAGGCTCATCAAACTCTGGTGATTGAAAAACTTGATGCTGCAGTAGCTAAAACACAAATCCTTCGCACATCAATCACAAGAAATTGTAAGGTCTTTGATACACACCGTGTTCAAGAGTCTGTTTAATGGGTGCCCGGGGCTAACTCCCTCGTTGTTCAATAAGACGGTGCAGCTGACCTATCAAGTAAAATGGGAGCGATAATAATGTGTACTCGCTGCCATTTTCTTCTGCATAAACGCTGGGAAAATCAGAATTGAACCTGAGGGCAATAGGTTTCTTTTTTTCGAGCATAAATTGCCGAAGCGATTTAAGTCCTCCGGTTGCACCTGCTTTCACTTCGACAGGAACGACGAGATTTTGATGTTGTATAATGTAGTCAACCTCAGCTTCTGCATTAGATTTTTTCCGTTGCCAATAGTACAAAGAAGGGGGCGTGTAGAACGGCGAAACTGTTCTAAGTAGTTGACCTACAAGTTGTTCTGCCATCCCCCCGCTATTAATCATGGTAATTTCGGATAGTCCCGTTAACTGATGTAACGAAAGTCCAAGTGAGGCGCTACACAATCCGCAATCTAATAGGATGACTTTCGAAAACTTTTCATCAGCTTCAGCGCCCAACGGCAAGCCATTAGCTGCCGTAGAGGTGACTCGATGACATATTCTTGCTTTACAAAGTAGGTTAAGAGCCTGCTTTAGCGGATCCGTTTTTGCTCCTGGCTTTGCAATACTATAAACGAATTTATTCCCCAACTGTCTCGGAACCGAATTCATGATGTCTTCAAGATAGTCAACAGAGAGGCGTCCGCTATATTTTGCAAAATCATCCCGATACGTTGCTAACAGATCGAAATGAATTTGATTGACTGCAGATGGATCTTCTTTATTAATCCACACAGAAACAGCAGCCGGCATCCCGCCTACAATCAGAAACTCTTTAATAAGCTTCATTAATTTTGCATGAATTGCTTCAGGGATTTTGGTGTTCAGGTCATAGCTCTTTAGATAATTTCGAAGTTCACCTTCTCCAAGAGCATCCAAAAACTCTTCATACGAAAGGGGTTCCAAATACATGTAACTGATTCTGCCGACAGGCATGCTGAACTCATGTTTATCAAGCGTAAAATCCAACAATGAACCGGCGGCGACTACAGGAAGTTCCGGCATATCCTCAGCAAACCAACGCAACTTTTCCAATAGTTGAGGAGCCATTTGAATTTCATCTAAAAATAAAATGGTTTTTTTAGGTTCAATTTTTTGTCCGAGCCAAGCGACGATGTTGATAAGAATTTCGGTGGGGTCATTCGATGAAAATAAAGTGACTAACTGAGGATGCTTTTCAAAATTTAATTCGACAAGTTGTCGTTTTTGAGATTTCGCTAACTCTCGAATTATCCACGTTTTTCCTACTTGACGAGCGCCTCTCATCACAAGAGGCTTGCGCGAGTCGGAATTCAACCAGTTAATTAAGAACGAAATGCAATCTCGCTTCATGATCTTTTTCTCCTGTATAAACTCATTTTATCAAAAATCAGGAAATTAAGTCGACAAAATAGGGGGGTGTTTTACCGAGCAAGTCGGCAAAACAGGGGGGATGTTTTACCGACTTGCTCGACTTTTTAGGGGGGTGACGATATCTATTGATTTCTAAGACTCAATATGATATAATTATTTTTTAACCAAGATTAAAAATGAGTATAAAATGAATAAAATCACACACTACTTGAAAAACGTAAGTAATGATTATAACTATACGATGTATCATTCAGGCCTCGATCTCGTAAAAAATCAGGCGCATTCTAATTTATATCAATTCAGTTTCGCTGAACGTGTTGGTAACGTATTGCTCACGCCACTAGCAAAGTCTGTGACGTGGATTGAAAGCGATATTCAAAATTTAAGTGCTGCATTGCGACCAGGTATTCCTCGAACGGTTGTTCTTTGCTTAAAAATTGCACTTAATGTTCTTTTGGGCGTCACACTCTCCGCTATCCCCGCCGCTATCGGATTTTGTGTGAAACAGAGCGGAGAAAAAAATTCTGTGGTGTACAAGCAACTGCGTCAACATGATTTTGAAATTCAAACATTGCATTCAGATTTTAAAAAAACTAAAGTCCGTTGGGATAGTGCTTTGTCCGCAATTAAAACCATCGTAGATAGTTTTGATAAAAAAAATACATTTAATGATTACGAAATTTTTAAAGCAAAATGTGAAAAATACAGAAAACAAACGCTACGTGAGCTTGTAGGAATGCATGGTCCTTATGATGATCGTACATTAACGTATAAATCGCTTTTTTGCACTCGCGACAAAAATTTAGAAGAGAGCGGCTATGAGATGGCTTTGCTTCATTCCTTACCTTCTAAACCGGAATATCAGCGCGAATTGCAGTTTCGCGATCGTTTCAAAACAGAAATCACTGAAGAGGAATTTTTAAAAGCTCAAGAACTGAAAGATGCTGAATCGGAAACAACAAGAAAGCAGTTTACACTGGTTAAATTCAAAAAGGCCTTGGAGGAATATTGTGGGCAATTGTTCGAAGAAGAAACCGCAGATATCACACCTTTACAAACAATTGTTGGAAAAAATGATCCAGATTTGACCACTATTCTTTATCATGTTAATAAAATCTACTCAGAATTTTCGGCTTCAGGGATCAAACTTGACGATATCCAACAAGAAATGCGAAGCAAAATCATAACATTTAACACGATAAGGTCCACTCAAAATACCCTCTAACGGGCGCCCGGGGTGTGGGGAACCACATCCTGGCCGAACATTCCTATCATTTCATTCACAGAAGAGAGCCAGATGCGACTTTGGTTGACGATCTCCTGATCGAGAAGCTTCCAACCAAGACAAACGATCACCAAAGCGAGCAGCGACTTCAAAGGCATCCCCAAAAAGGTAATTTGTACTTGCGGTGCCAAGCGGTTAGCAATACCGAGAAAGACGTCTGTCATCAAAATCGCTAACAGTGCCGGAGTTGCCAGCTGAATAGAGATGACCATCACTCGTTGGAACAGCGCCATCATCATTTCGTAAAATCTGGCGCCATCATTGAAAATTCCAAAGTTGAAATAGACATCGGGAGGGACAACTTCGTAAGAGTTGATGATGGCATCGATAAATAAAAAAGGGCCGTCAATCAGATAAAACAGATAGATAGCCACATAATTGAACAACGTCCCAAGTGGTGACGACTGGTTTTGCACTGTAGGGTCGTTCACCATCAAGCTTGCTCCGCCTCGCTGGTGGTCGATAAGGATACCCGAGTTTGAGACTATCGTGAAAGGCATACTAATGATAAACCCCATCGACATCCCTATAAAAAACTCCTTAAAAAACAGAAAAACAAGATTTAAGTTATAGTTTAGAGGTGTTGTCGTCAACGTCACCAGCCGGGGAAGAAAGATCACAAACAAACAGATCGCAAAACAGACTTTAACGGGGTGAGGAAGGATTTTTGCTCCAAAAAATGGAGATAAAGCAATAATCGGTAACATCCGCGCAAGAAATAACAAAAATAGGGATAAAGGAGCCAAAGGGTTCCCTTTGGCTAATGTCGCATTCACAAGGTCTATGACATAGCTTTCAAGCATCGAAGGTTCCGTGCGTCATGTACTGGATAAGCTCCACCTGGGAAAATTGGAAAAAATATCGTTAGCAAGGCTCATGATTTGCGCTCCCAGCCACCCTCCGGTTAACATCAGAGTTAACGTCACCGCCACCAATTTAATTGTAAACGAGAGTGTTTGCTCCTGAATCTGCGTCGCGGCCTGAAAGATCGCTACGATGATCCCGAAGAACATACTGATTAAAATTGGCGGAGCCGACAGGATCAAAATTAACAACAACCCTTGATAAGCCAGCTCGATTACTCTTGTTTGAAACATAATCCATCTTCTCCTTTCTATCTAAAAGTTGTGACAAGGCCCTCGACGAGCATCGTCCAGCCGTCTAACATTACAAGCAAAAACAGCTTTAGCGGCATCGATATCGTCACGGGGGATAGCATCATCATCCCCATCGCCAGGAGGATGTTAGAGGTGACAAGATCGATGACGAAAAAGGGGATATAAATCAACACTCCGATTTCAAACGCATCTTTCAATTGGCTGGTAATGAAGGATGGCATGACAATCATGAAGTCATCCGGTTTGATTTGTGCGCGGTAATCTTCGGGGAGGATTCTGTAAGCGAGGCGGTAGAAGAGGTTTTGATGTTTTGGACTTGAATTGCGCTTTAAAAAGTCTCTTAAAGGCTCTTTCGCCGCACTGGCAACTTCGATCATATAAGCAGATGATTCCGGTGTCATCAACCCTTGGGGAGCTTGTTTCTTTCCTACGACTTCATAAGCGGCATCGTACATTTTGGCGACGGTCGGGTACATCACAAAAAGCGATAACATAAAAGCGACGCCGTTGATAATCTGGTTTGGCGGAGCTTGTTGCACTCCCAATGCACTACGAAGCAGAGATAATACAATCACGATTTTCATGAAAGAGGTCAAAATCATGATGATGAACGGCGACAACGATAGCAGCGTTAACGCCACCCCTTGAGTGACCAATGAAGGGCGTTTGAAGTTGTCGAATTGCTCCTGATTTTGCGCGCGGATTTGTGCGACAGCGGCACGCTGCTGAGCTTCAGTTTTGGGAGGGGTGGGTTGCGACGTTGCTGTTTGGGAAAACAGCTGTTCAATTGGAACAAAAAGGACTGCAATGGCGATAATACCTGTCAGCAGCACTTTCAGCGTTCTTTGAAATTTCATGCTTTCTTCCCTCCCTCTTTAGAGGCTCCGCTTTCGCGTGATTTTTCGTAATAATTTTTCATAATCTTTTCAAAGGCGTGCTCAAGGGCTCTCCACTGATTTTCGATTTGTGCGTTGATGATTCCCCCTTCAGTTTCGATGACACAGCCGCCTTGAGAGATATCCCCACGTGGGCGTATGGAAAGAACTTCGAGGCTCTCGAAAATTTGTCGCAGTCGATTGCGGCTGGATTCCATTTTTTCAAGATCTTTAGGGTTGACGTAGATTGTCACGCGCTTGTGTTGGGCCACCTGTTTGAGAGCATTGGAGACAATGTCGACGATGGTGTCTTCGGAAAGGGCGATTTGATTCCCTACAATCTTCTGAGCAGCTTTTAATGCGACAGGGACAAGCAGCTTCTCGAGGTCGGTGCGGACACGGATCACCTCTTCTTCCAAAGAAGAGATGCTCTCTTGCCATTCGCGAAACCCTTGATTGAACCCCTCGAGCTGGGCTGCTTCTTTAAGCTTTTCGCACTCTTTAAGCACCTCAAGACGGTAATTTTCAGCATCTTCTTTGACTTTTATCAACACCTCTTCGGCAGTTAAAAGACGAGAAAACGCTTCTGCAGGAATTACCTTGCTTTTGGGTCCCAGATGAACCTCTTCACCGCTAATAAGGGAAAAACATTTCTTTTTACTACTCACGAGGCACCCATTTTTTTAAAGAAATTATGAACAGTTTGTATCTCTTGTATCATCAGAGGAGTAATTCCCGGAATTTCGGTAGAGTTGATGTATTTCGACAGCAGAACGCCTCTACCGCTATCCATTTTGTGAACAATGTACCAAATAAAATCGGCGGTTTGTCCGGAGAGAGCTTTTCCAAATCGAACTAACCCTCTCTTGTGCAACAGCTTTTCTAAAATATCTTGCTCGCCATTCCATTTTTCAAGCTCTAATTTTGGCGTTACAATCTTCTCTTTTGAAAGCAAACAGCTGCGTAAAAAGTGCTGTTTTTTGATGCT
>CAMFKA010000108.1 GCA_945957185.1 uncultured Chlamydiaceae bacterium
CCAAATATATTCAGGAAGGCCAAAATTTAGCTTTTGGTGCTGTCATGATTAGGAAAGTTTTGGAGTAGGCAAATACACAGATGCTGGCTTCGCCTGTCGGTTTAAAAGTAATTGTAATCGCATTTGGAGTATAATCTACGTTTTTAAAATTCTGAAACGTTTGAATACAAAGTTGCGCAATTTCACTGTCAGAGGCGCTCATCTCACTTACAGAGAGTTTGTGACCTTCAAAAAGTTTACCAGAGCTAGAGCAGAGGCGTCCTTTAGAATCTGTCCACCCGTTATAAGCGGTGCCCCAATCAAGTTCGCCGTGACCGTACACGGTGATATTTGCTTGCGCTTGTGTAATCTCGTTAATTTTTCCGAAATGCATAAATGTACCTTAAGATTAAAAATAATAAAGCAGCTTAAGCCATTGCTGGCTCAAGCTCTTTAAGAAAGAAGGTAACTAAGTCTTGTTCAAGGACTTACCTTCTTGCGGTTTGGCATGCTCGAAGCCGGACTCGAACCGGCACGGGATTGCTCCCAAGGGATTTTAAGTCCCTAGTGTCTACCATTTCACCATTCGAGCTAGTGAATGTACAGGATAGCGTAAGGGTGGAGTTTGGGTCAAGAAATTTTAGAAGGCAGACGCATTTTTTTGCGTCTGCCTTCGAAGACTAGGTTTGCGGAGGTTCTGTGTGAGTCTCTTCTTGCGGTGGTGCGACTTCTGCGTGATGAGGTTCAGGTTCTGTTGCAGGTAAAACTTCTTCTTGCGGCGCTTCTAAGGGCTGCTCTTCATCAGTTTTGAGGAAGAACGCCTCTTTGAATAGCGCGTTGTTGCGGTATTGAGCCATCGTTTCAGAAATGAGCATAGGTGGTGGCGGAAGAAGTGTTGAGAGTGTGGTTGAAGGCGTGCCTTCCCCTTCCGAAGTTCGGGTAAGAGGCAACTTCACTTTCACTTGTGTGTCTGAAGGTGGCGACTCGAGGTCTTTGCCTTCTTCAACTTCTGTGCCTTCTACGAGCTCGTCACGGCCACGACGACGGCGATTTTGACGACGACGGTCACGTTTACGGTCATTTTTAGGCTCTGCAGAGGTTTTGGAAGAGTCTTCAGAAGAGAGAGACTCTTGAGATGAGGTTTCTCGATCTTGAGAAGATTCTTTCGGAGAGAGTTTAAGGGCTCCTTCACGGCCTCCAGCAATTTTGATGGAGCGGTCGATCCCGACGTTTTTAAGGACGAGACGTGTTTCCCTTACTTCCAGAACTTCATAGTCGCTAACAGGGACGATGAAGGCTTTTGGGCGTTCTAGGGAACGGAAGAAAAGAGCACTGCCAAAAGACACCACTTCAACAGCATCAACAAAAAATTCTTCATGCGCAGGGTTTTTGCTGCTGCGGATGGCGAGTTTGAAGCCGTCTTTAGGTGTGATAACAGTCTCTATAATAGGTTCGCGAGTAAAATCCACTAGTTTCTATTCCATGTTAATAGGTTTAAGGCATCGCGCGGTTAACGTTCTCGGCTAGCAATGTATAGGACCAAGTCAACAATGCGACTTGAATACCCCATTTCATTATCATACCACGCGATGATTTTATAAAATTTATCATTAAGGGCGATTCCTGCATCTTTATCAAAGATAGCGGAAAACCTACTGCTGATGAAATCCGAAGAGACTAATTGCTCATCGCAATACGAAAGTATTCCTTTCATATTAGTCTCTGCAGCTTTTTTCATCGCGGCACAGATCTCTTCATAGGTTGTAGACTTAGTTAATTTAACGGTCAGATCCACAACGGAGACATCTGCGGTAGGGACTCTAAAAGCCATTCCTGTGATTTTCCCTTTCACTTCAGGGATGCAAAGCGAAACTGCTTTGGCAGCTCCGGTAGAAGCGGGAATCACGTTTTGTGAAGCGCCACGGCCGCCTCGCCAATCCTTTTTGGAAGGTCCGTCGAGAACGGGTTGTGTGGCAGTCATCGCATGGATGGTGCTCATTAGCCCTTCTTCTATGCCGAAATTATCTAGCAAAACCTTTGTGATAGGAGCTAAACAATTTGTCGTACACGAAGCATTCGAAACTATTTTATCCTTTTCCGGATTAAATGTCTCATGATTGACGCCAACTACGAAAGTTGGAATGTCTCCCTTTGCGGGAGCAGAGATGATAACACGTTTTGCACCTGCTTTGAGGTGCTTTTCGGCGCTTTCAGGATCAGTAAAAAGTCCTGTCGATTCAATCACATAATCGACTTTAAGTTGACCCCAAGGAAGTTTTTCGGGGTCTTTTTCAGAGTACACGGCAGTTTTTTGGTTGTTAACTGTGATGGAGTTGGCATCGGAAGAGACGTTGGCATTGAATGTTCCGTGTGTTGAATCGTGTTTGAGGAGGTAGGCGAGGTTATCAGGGGGGACGAGATCATTAATGGCGACGATTTGAATTTGAGGATTTTCAGAAGCGATGCGGTAGACTAGTCTGCCAATTCTTCCGAAGCCATTAATTGCAATGCGTATAGTCATATCAGGCCTCACTATTGTTCAGATGAGCTCATTGTAGGTAAGAGGGTCAGAATTGTAAAGAAAGATTTTGATGGTTGGGGAAGATTATTTGAACTCTTTGGGAACTGTAACATCATCCCCTGGCTCCTCAGTATTTTCCCCTGCCCTTGCCCTTGCCCCTGCCCTTGCCCAAATTTGTTTATTTAACTGTCAGAGCAAGACGTCTAGCATCTGGTGCAAACTCCAATAATCTAACATTATTTTGAAAAATTTGGGCAAGGGCAGGGGCAAGGGCAAGGGCAGGGGAAAATACTGGGGGTTTTGAGGGAGGCATAACAGAACGGGTTCTGTTATGCCGATCGATTAGGCCGGGAGGTACTCGATAATGCAAGTTTGTGCGTTATCGCCTACGCGTCTTTGGCTTTTAACAATGCGGGTGTAACCGCCGTTTCTGGAAGCGAAGCGTGTCCCGAGATCCCCGAAAAGGATGTCGATAACGCGACGGTCAGTGTTATAAGCGTAAGTATCACCGGCTTTTGCTTCGCGAGCTTGCTTTGTTGTGAGGGTGTTGTACCGAATCATCAACTCAGCAATGGCACGACGTCTGTCTGCGAGGGTGTTACCCTTTGCCAATGTCACCATTTTGTCAGCGTAGCGACGAAGCGCTTTTGCTTTTGGCACGGTTGTTTCAATTTGGCCGTGAACAATCAGGGATTTGAGCATGTTTGCAAACATACAGCGCCTGTGCGAAGAGGTTCTATTAAGTTTGCATGTGTCTTTTAAGTGTCTCATGTTGACTACCTATCTTCCTCTTCTTTATCTTTATACCGGTCTTCTTCCCGGGATTTTTCTTTTTTGCCTTTCTTTTCTTCGATGTAGGCGCGGATTTTCTCTTTTACGTTATCACAAGTGATGCCGTATCTTGAGAGATCCATACCTAGGTGCATGCCCATTTCAGTGAGTTTCGCTTTGATTTCGTTGAGCGATTTCTTACCGAAGTTTCTGAATTCGAGCATTTTTCGTTCCGGAATGGTAACGAGCTCAGCGATAGTTTCGATGCTAGCGCCGCTGAGGCAGTTAGTAGACCGGACGGAGAGCTCGATCTCATCGATGCGCAGGATGAGTTTTTCCATAATCTCATCTTGATCGCCATCGATGTCGTTTTCTCCCTCTTGGAAAGAAAGGGTATGGGCTTTGACTTTATTGAACACTTCAAAGTGACGGAGTCCGATTTGGGAAGCAAAGCTTACAGCTTCATGAGCTGAAACTCTTCCGTCGGTGGTCACTTCTAGGATCAGTCTGTCGAAATCAGTGTCTTGTCCAACGCGTGTGTTTTCTACAAAGTAGTTTACTAAGCGTACAGGCGAGAATGCTGAATCGAGCAAGATTTCGTCTGCAGTTTTGTCGTGAACAAGGTGACGTTCGGAAGGGACGTAGCCACGACCGATAGCGATACGCATGTCAACTTGGCGCTTTGTGGGTTTTGTAACAGTGAACAGTTTATGTTCAGGGTTCACTACCTCAAAGTTACCATCTTGTACAACGTCTTTAAGTCTGACGACGACAGAACCTTTGTTTTTGTCGAGGTCATCTTGAGTGACTTCAACAACGGATGTCAAAATTCTGACTTCATGGCTGCCTGGGGTGTCATCCGTAGGAAGTTTACGGAGAAGGGAGCCTTTGAAATTCAGAATGATGTTGGTCATATCTTCGACGATACCATCGATTGCCATGTACTCGTGTGGGGCCCCTTCGATACGTACGGAAATAAACGCTGGCGCTTCCAACGAGGTCATAATCATCCGGCGCATGGAATTCCCGATCGTGTGTCCAAATCCCCTTTCGAAAGGTTCGGCAACAAAGCGAACGTGATTAGGGTTGCCGCCGACTTCCTCGACAGAGATCTTGGAAGGCATTTCAAACTTGCCGTATTTTACTGACATGTTGTAACTCCTAATGCTGTTAAATCGCGTTTCGTGGGAAGCGCGATAGTTACGAATCTCATTTATTAAACGCGTCGTCGTTTACGTGGACGGCATCCGTTATGGGCAACGGGTGTACAATCGCGAATTGAAGTAATCATCAATCCCGCGCTTTGGAGGCCTCTAACAGCAGATTCACGACCTGCGCCTGGACCTTTTAAATTCACTTCTACTTCTTTCATTCCGTAGCCGACGGCGATTTTTGCGGCGTCTTGCGCTGCGACTGTCGCGGCAAATGCGGAAGATTTTCTGGAACCGACGAAGTTAACCTTCCCGGCAGAGGACCAGGAGATCACGCGTCCGGCTGGGTCAGTAATCGCGATAATGGTGTTGTTAAAGGTAGCCTTAACATGGGCGATTCCCGAAGGAACGTTCACAGAAGATCTTTTTCTTACTTTAACATTAGATTTGGGATTAGCAGGTTGTTTAGACAAAATTCAAGGCTCCTGTTAATTATTTTTTCTTATTGGAAACGGTTTTACGTCGCCCTTTTCTCGTACGCGAATTGGTGCGAGTGCGTTGACCGCGTACTGGCAGACCGAGGCGATGACGTTGTCCACGGTAAGAATGGATACTGATCAATCGTTTAATGTTATTTTGTACTTGTCTACGCAAATCCCCTTCCACAACGTATTCGTTGGTGATGAGTGTGTTCAAGCGCGCAATATCATCTTGTGTAAGGTTGTGAGCTCGCATATTTTTATCAAGACCCAGCTTTTCAATAATCTCGTTCGAGACATGGCGTCCGATCCCGAAAATGTATGTCAGGCTAATTTCTAACCGTTTTGCATCTGGTATGTCGATACCGATAACTCTTGGCATTGAGGACTCCTACATTTATCCTAAAACGTAACATTCTATCAGAGTTTTGCATTTAGAGCAAAACCATTTTTCACTTGTACGAATTTTCCACACAGAAAATTCATTTTTGAGCTATTTTTACGCGCCAACTGCGATTTTTGCTTGGTCGGCGCTCAAATAAACTCTTATGATCGTCCTTGTATTCTTCCCCGCTTCATAAAGCCTTCGTACCTTCTCATCAACAAATGCGATTCAATTTGTTTCATAGTATCCAGCACGACACCGACGAGAATGAGTAACGCTGTTCCTCCAAAAAAGTAACTGATCGTTTGTGGCACACCTAAGTAGCCGCCAACGATATTTGGGAGGATGGCGATGAGGGAGAGAAATACAGCCCCGATCAGGGTAATTCTATTCATTACAGATTCCAGGTAGTCTTGGGTGGGTTTCCCTTGTCTAATTCCCGGAATAAAAGCTCCATTTTTCTTCATGTCGGAAGCGATTTGGTCCGGTCTGAACTGTGTCGCTGTCCAAAAATACGTGAAGAAGATAATCAAGAACACAAAGAGGGCCAAGTAAGCAGTGCTTCCTGGAGATAGCCAGGTAGCAATGGTACCTAAGAAGTTTCCGGATCCTACAAATGTTCCGAGTGTTGCGGGGAACATGAGGAGCGAAGAGGCAAAAATAACAGGGATAACGCCTGCATAGTTAACTTTCAGGGGGATATATGAATTTCCGCCTTGCACTTCTTTTCTACCTACGACACGTCTTGCGTGTTGGAGGGGGATTCTTCTGTGTCCTTGAATGATTAAAATTGTCGCGATAGTCACGACTACAAAAACGGTTCCCAATACAACTATGGATGAAAAATTCATGAGTCCCGGCTCTTGCGAGTCGAGATTCAATTGTTGAAAAATAAATCCAAGAGCGGATGGGAGCTGAGAGACGATCCCGCAGCTGATGATGAGGCTCATGCCGTTACCGATCCCCTTCTCTGTAATTTGCTCACCAATCCACATAAGGAACATGGTTCCTGTGGTCATGGTGAATACGAAGATGGTGTAGTAAAGCAGAGGGATACCGAATACGGTAGCGTCAAGGAGCTCCGGAGAGATGACACCGGGGCTTGCAATATTGATTTGGATAGCGTATTTGGCGTACATGGTTGCTTGAACAAACGATAGCAACACGGTAAGGAGTCTTGTGTATTTTGTGATTTTACGCTTGCCGACTTCGGGATTTTCTTTAATTTCACGTTGCAACGCAGGCCAAAGGGCTGTAAGCAGTTGCATAATAATGGATGACGAGATGTATGGAACGACTCCAAGGGCGATGACGGTCATCTGGGAAAAAGCTCCCCCGGAGAAGATATTTGTCATTTGAAAAAGGTTTTGAGTACCGCCTAACGCTTGGCGAAAGTAGCTGACTGCCAGCTCTCCGTTAATCCCTGGAATAGGGATATATCCACCGATGCGGAAAATTACCAGCATCATGATAGTAAAAAGTATTTTAGTTCGAAGTTCTGGAACTTGGAACACCCTTTGTATTTCTTTGAACATGGGCACCTTTCTCGTCGCTATTCGGTTATTTGCAAAGAGCTGAGGCTATCTCAGCTCTTCGCGGATTGTACTATTTAGGGAGATGAAATTCAATGTTTGCTTTCTGAAGCTTTTCTTTTGCCGAAGCGGAGAAAGCGTCAGCGTGAACGACGACTTTTTTAGTAAGTTCACCGTTACCGAGAATTTTCAAAGGTTTGTTTGCGTTGGACAAAAAGCCCTTTTCGATCAAAGTGACCATATTAACAGTTTCTC
>CAMFKA010000109.1 GCA_945957185.1 uncultured Chlamydiaceae bacterium
GCAACGACAGTCAAGATATCGCGATTTGTTTTTCCCAAAATCGTTTGAGGGATCTCGTCCGGAGAAAGAATTCCCATCGTGATCGCATCTTCGATATCTCGGCCAACATAGCTGACAGTATCGCAAATTTTAACTAAACACCCCTCCAAAGTCCCCGGCATAAAGACCCCGTTGGGATCTTGGTGCTTTCTACGCAAATCTTCGTGGTAATCGTTCCAGGTCTTACCGAATTGCGGTTCGATAAAACGATTTTTCATCCCTCCATCGTGGCAAAGGAAACCATCGTAGACTGCCAATCCCAAATTGAGCGGTTCGATATCCGTAAACAGCCGACACGATTGCCACGGGTGAGCGAAATGCCCCTCGCCGTGCTTTAGTGACAAGTCTGAAAGGTATTTTTCCCCTTCATGACCAAAGGGTGGGTGCCCCACATCATGTCCGAGAGCGATCGCTTCGACAAGGTTTGTGTTCAACCTCAAAATTTCAGCGATTCCCCTAGCGAAGCTGCTGACAAGTTGAACGTGAATGCTGCGGTGGGTGATGTGGTCGTTGTCTACCAAGTAGATCACTTGCGTTTTGTCAGCATACCGTGAGTTTGCTTTGGAATGGACGATTCTATCGACGTCTCTTTTGTAGGGAAGGCGGTGATCGATCTCTTCCGGAACTAACCGTTGATGATTTTTTGAAAGCGCAGCCTTGGGATGGAAGGTGGTGGATTCCCACGCTTCTATGGAATGCCTATACTGCTCTAGCAAAGTATCGTTCGCAGTCATGATGGTTGACCTCAATATTATAGTATGAGAGAGTTGAAATTATAACCGTAATGTCATAACATTCAATACAAAATGATAAGTAAGGGGAAAATTGTTGCTACAAAACGACCGACAAAATAGTAATGCTCCGACTACGGCATGGCTTTCACGTTACCGTGAAAAAGAGATACACCCCGACGAGCTTTCAAAAAAAGTTAAAGAACTCAAAGGTGCTGGAAAAACCATTGCCACCCTCAACGGCTCTTTCGATCTGCTCCACGCAGGGCATTTACACATCATTTTTGAAGCTGCCCAGCAAGCAGACGTCCTTATCGTCGCCCTGAATTCCGACGCTTCTATCCAACAATACAAGAGCAAAGACCGCCCCATCATTCCGCTGGCTTCGAGACTTCAAATGATGGCCGCTCTCGAATGCGTCGACTTTGTCACTTGGTTCGAAGAGACAGACCCTCGGGCGCTCCTCAACACCATCCAACCAAACGTCCATGTCAACGGCTCCGAATACGGCAATAATTGCATCGAAGCGGACACAGTCAAAAGTCATGGCGGCCACATCCATATCGTTTCGCTCGTTCCCAATTTGTCGACCTCTCAAATCATCAAAAAAATCGCCTCTCTCCCAAAGGAATCGTAATTTCTATGCGTTTTATCGGAAAATTCAATGATTTGCACAAGGCAGAGAAATTTTCAAAGTACCTTGCCACGCAAGGGATTGAAAATAAGCTGGAAAAAAATATCAATAACGACTGGGGAAGTGACGACTACGGAACGATTACAGCTTCTCTTTGGATTGTGGATGAAGATCAGCTAGACGCCTCCAAAGAGGCAATGGAGCGGTATCATTTGGATCCGAACGACATCTCCTTCAAAGTCACAGAAGCGGAAACGCCCCCCCAAGAGCATAGATCCACACACACTGCGACACCAATCCCTCCAAAGCAAGCGCGTAAAAAACTCGATGCGATGGGACCCATCACACTTTATCTGCTGATCCTTTGCTCTCTACTATTTTTATTCAATCAATCCAACACACCGCAACTGACAAAAATTACAGTTGGTCTCCCCTACACGCCTGTGCTCTCTTCTCCGCTTAGAAAAGAGATGCTCTTCGACTACCCCAAAGCATACACCTATATCGATAAAATCGTCGCTCTTTATGGCGCGGATCGTTTCGAGTCTGTCGACAAGCTCCCACCGGATGGGAAAGCCTTGTTCCAGCAATTCCTCGACACGCCGATTTGGCAAGGGATCTATTTCTATGCTCTCGAGTGGTTGAATCCTCCTAAACAGGTAGCTCCGGTCGGGAATTTTATGGAAAAAATTCGCGAGGGCGAATTGTGGAGAACCTTTACTCCGGCGTTAATGCACGCCGATATCTTCCATCTTATTTTTAACATGCTTTGGCTTGTTATTTTGGGAAAGCAGATGGAAAATCGCCTTACCAAGTTCCGGTACCTCATTTTTATGGTGATCGTTGGTATCGTCTCTAATTTTGCTCAATACTTGGTAAGCGGCAGCAACTTTATCGGTTACTCCGGCATCCTTTGCGGCATGCTGGCGTTCATTTGGATAAGGCAAAGAAGCGCCCCTTGGGAGGGGTATGAAATGCAACAAGGAACCTTTTCCTTTATGATGTTCTTTGTTTTTGCCATCGTAGCAGTTCAATCGCTTGCTTTTATCCTCGACGCTGCCGGCGTCGCAAAATTTTCGGTCCCAATCGCTAACACCGCCCACGTCATCGGGGGCGTCACCGGCGCATTACTCGGCAAACTTTCCTACTTTGAAATGAAATCTAAGGTCAAATAATCACATGAGCGTACGCGACATCATCATTTTAGGCTGTTCCAGTCAACAGCCTACACGTTTCCGCAACCACGGCGCCTACCTATTTCGCTGGAATGACGAGGGACTACTCTTCGATCCGGGCGAGGGAACGCAGCGACAATTCATCTACGCCAATGTCGCTCCCACTTGCGTGACACGCATTTTTGTGTCCCATTTTCACGGCGACCACTGCTTGGGGTTGGGATCGTTTTTGATGCGCCTCAATCTAGACAAAGTCACCCACCCTATCCACTGCTACTACCCTGCTAGCGGAAAGAAATACTTCGACAGACTCCGCTACGGCACCATCTATCACGAGACCATCAACGTCGTCGAACACCCCGTCTACGAGGAAGGGATCGTCGAAGACGACGGCAAATTTAAAATCGAAGCGCGCTTTCTCGATCACGGCGTCGAAAACATCGCTTGGCGCGTCACCGAGCCCGATCAGCGTAAATTCGACCACACCAAACTTGAAGCTGCGGGAGTCCGCGGTGTCCAAGTGAGAGAACTACTACAAAACGGAAAAATCGAAGTCGACGGAAAAATAATTCATCTCGAAGATGTCAGTTGGATCCGCCACGGCGACAGCATCGCCATCGTCATCGACACGAGAGTCTGCAAAAATGCTGTAGAGATCGCTCGCGGAGCTAAAATTTTATTGATCGAGAGCACCTATCTTGAGGAGCATAAAGAGTTAGCGTACAAGCATCACCATTTGACAGCTCGCCAAGCGGCAGAAATTGCAAAAGAAGCAGATGTGAAAAAGATGATTATGACCCATTTTTCCGCTAGGTATTTAAACTTAAAACCTTTCGAAGCGGAAGCTAGAAGCGTCTTCCCTAACGCCTTCGCCGCCGACGATTTAAAAGTGTTTCAATTCGAAAGAGATTAACGATGGTTGGTGGAGCTGTTCAACAATTTTTAAGTCACTTAAAAAGCGTAAAAAACAGCTCTCCCCACACTCTTAGAAATTACGCCATCGACTTGTCCGTCTTTGAAAATTTTCTGGGCGGAGCAAACGCTTCACTCCAAGATGTTGACAGAAAAACCATCCGCACCTACTTGGCCTACCTCCACGATGCCTTACTAGCAAAAAAAACCATTGCGCGTAGATTGTCGTCGCTTCGCTCGTTCTTTAAGTTCGCGCTCGGGGAAGGCCTAACCTCTTTTAATCCGATGGAAGAGGTGGAAACGCCTAAGTTAGATCGCTATCTTCCTGTTTCGCTAAGCTACGACCAAGTGATCCGGTTGTTAGAACAGCCCGACACGCAAAGCTACCTTGGGCTGCGAGACCGTGCCATTATGGAGCTGTTTTACAGCTCAGGTTTGCGCGTCAGCGAACTGATAGCCTTAAATCGAGGCGACATCGATTTCTCGCAACATTTGATGAAGATCAAAGGGAAAGGCCGTAAAGAAAGGATCGTTCCCATCACCCGCAACGCCGCATCTTGGATCGTGAACTATTTGGAAAATCCCCTACGATTTTTGACCTCAAAAGAGCATCAACCTGAAAAAGATGCCTGCGCTCTTTTTTTGAACAAATGGGGTACGCGGTTAACGCCGCGGTCTGTCGACCGACAATTCAAAGGGTACATACAAAAAAGCGGCCTCGCCGGAAAGGCAACGCCGCATACAATACGTCACACTATCGCCACGCACTGGCTGGAAAATGGAATGGACCTGAAAACGATCCAATTGATTTTGGGGCACGAGTCGCTAGCAACGACAACGATTTACACGCAAGTGTCCACAGCACTAAAGCGAAAGGTGCACGAGGAGTCACATCCTCGCGCTTGATTGTCCAACCAATTTTAGCTAATCTGGCGGGTTAGAACCTTCCAATTCGGATCTTGCCTAGCAGTCTCTAGCGCATGATCGTAATCTTTTCGAATCGCAGTCGAAAGATCGATCTCTCCGGCAAAATACTTTCGCGCTGTGACAGCTAAAACGACCACACCACCGACTAACGACGCCCACATCAATGTATAAGATGCAAACACTCCTGCAGCAATCGCTCCAACAGCAGCTACAACCCCAAAGCTAGCAAGCTTTTGTTGTTCCCTTGTGATAGCAATAATTTGTTTGTCTATTCTATTCAAAGTTTGTCTAACAGGATGGTTAGTTCCTTTTGCGTTGTATTCTAAGTCTTCTTTTGCTTCACGGACGAGCTTCTGTGACTTTCCGAGGAAAATATTTCCGGCAACGACAATGACAGCGCCGGCAAGAAAGAGAGCACCGCGAGCTAATGCAGACATCCCGTCATCTTTTTTACCATTCGAATTGTTGGAACAGATGGATAGGTTGTAATTATTTGTATTTAAAAAACCGCCTTGTCTAACGTTCAACAGAGAAAGTGACTGATTCCCGGAGGAGCTTGAACTGCTTGAGCTACTTGAACTTGAAGATGCAGCCGGTGAAATGAAAGCCATACGTATGGCTTTAATGCGAGAGACTTCTTCTTGTCTTAATTCGGTAACTTTTATGGGTTTAACCGGTGTAAATAAATCGTCTACATTTCCATGAATCCTCGCATGAGCAGCTAACCCTGCTAAAGCGTCACTGTAAGCTTCTTCACGGAAAGTTCCGTTGTAGTCGGCTTGTTCATTGGCCGGATTAGGTGGCGCTGATGCACCATCGAATGGATCACATGTACGCAAAACAACATGATCGTCAGAATCGGATTCGCTCGACGCATAACCTGAAACATCATCAGAATCGGATCCACTCGACGAATTAATTGAATCATCGTCAGAATAGGATCGAATCAACGGATAAATTCGACTATGACTATTGATACTACTTGAAATCAAGCCCATTTTAAACCCCTAGGTTGTTTAATTTGTTAAAAGCACAATTAAACATTGTATCAGTTAAGGGAATATAAATCTATTATTAATTTTTGGTAAAGATGGAAAATTTTTTCATTGATGAATGACCGGGCTATTTGTTGCTGAGCCCCAGGGGGCAATGGTGTCAACTTAAGCATTAAGGCTATGCTTAGGTTTACTTCAACCCCTTTAGAGGCAATTGCAAAACTACGGAAACGGCCGTGAAGCGGCCAAGGCATGTAGCCACAGGCGCAAGCCTGTGGTAAAGGATAATAAACAAAATAAAGCCGCGAATGCGGCGACAGATCATTGCAAATGCCTGTCGCCGCATTCGCGGCTCCGTTCTATTTATTGTTTTTACCACAGGCTCACGCCTGTGGCTACATGCTTTGGCCGTTTCACGGCCGTTTCCATAGTTCTGCAATTGCCTCTTTAGGGGTTGAAGCAGACCTCAGTATAGCCTAAATGCTTAAGTTGACAACATCAGGTGCAGGTCATTCGGGATTCAAATGACCAAGACGACAGGATTTTCCAAAATATTTTTTAACGATACAAGGAATTCTGCTCCGGCAACTCCGTCTACCACGCGATGATCCGCCGACAACGTCAACGTCATCACTTTTCCCGGGACAACTTGTCCATTGCGGACAACCGGAGTCTCTTGAACTCCACCAACCGCCAAAATGGCGGATTGTGGAGGATTTATAATCGCGGCAAAAGAGTTAATACCGTACATCCCTAAATTCGAGACAGTAAAACTGCCCCCCTTGTACTCGTGCTCTTGCAGTTTCCCCACTTTTGCTCGAGAAGACAACTCTTTAACCGTCTTGGAAATTTCTACAATGCCTAACACATCGGCGTTTTTGACGATAGGAGTGATCAATCCGCCATCCACAGTCACCGCTACGGAAATGTCTATCGAACCAAATTTTAAAATGCAGTTTTTCTCTTCGCTGAATCCGCTGTTCACCACCGGATGCTTCTCCAATGCCAACGCGCACGCTTTGATGATCAAATCGTTAATCGTGACTGCGATATTGCTCGCTTTCAGCTGCTCACGCAGCGTCAATAGCGATTCCACCTGCACATTCTGAGTCAAATAAAAATGCGGGATGGAGGCTTTCGCTTGCTGCAAACGCTTCGATATCACTTTACGCATTGGTGTCAGCGGAATTTCTACAGTTTCACGAATCGTTTTCTCCCCTTCTACAGGCAAGTCACGGCTCATCACTCTTCCATTGGGCCCCGTTCCTTGTACACCGCTCAGGTCGATATCGCGCTGCTTTGCTAATTTCTTTGCTAAAGGCGATGCGACAACCCGCTCGGAAGTTCCACCGACCTTTTTAGCAGGAGGAGGTGTTGCCACTTCCACTTTTGGAGCAGGTTTTGCTGCCGCAGGAGCCGCAGGCGCTGGTGTCGATGAAATTTCTTCGTTCTGCTCTTCAGAGAATACAGCAATCGGTTGATTGACTTTAGCCTCACCGTTCTCCTGAACAATAATTTCTCGAAGCCACCCCTCGTCGAGAGCGTTGAATTCGACTGTCGCCTTGTCGGTTGCCACTTCGATAAGCAAATCCCCCGCTTCGACGAATTCGCCAACTTTTTTGTGCCACTTGACGATAGTCCCCTCTTCCATTGTGGGAG
>CAMFKA010000110.1 GCA_945957185.1 uncultured Chlamydiaceae bacterium
TAAAATCAGTCGCGCTCGCGCTCTAGCTGCGATTTTCCTTAAGTTGACACCATTGCCCCTTAAGCGAGGCTGTCTCTAGTCTAATTTTATGAAATTTTATCCCGATCTTTAACGTTCGTTAATGAATGTATATTAAAATTATAATTGAAAAAGAAAAAACGGAGGTTTTATGAATAATTATAATAGCGTGTCATTAGCAACGCAGCCTAACAATCCTCTTTATTATAGTAGCTCCGAACCTGCAATGTCTACATTTTGGGTTGACCCTGTTAACCGCGAGTCTGATGCTCCTGTGCAACAGAGTCGCTTTAAAATGCCTGCATTTATCACAAATGTGATGGAAGCGATCAGCAACTTTTTTCGTGCACTTTTTAATTTATCTAGTCCCAAATCAGAGCTCTTTTATAAAAGCATGAAATTAGAAGAAGAAAGGCTGCTTGGCAGAATAACAGTTTATAAGCGTGACGACGTGTTGATGTTAATAGGAAACCTAGGGTTTAATGAAACTGTTTGTCCAAACTTAAACCTATCCAATTCATTTGAATTTGATACTAATGATGGATATAAATTCAAGATTTACGGGGATGCGAAAACCCGCCAAGTTTACTTAAAACGAATTTCGTAATTGATGTTCTGAAGCCGAATAAAGCTCGCTTTATTCGGCTTTTTTCATGAATCCAAGAAATCCAGTTCCAAAGACTGGTACTTCCTCATCAGATCGCGGAAATATGCCGCATCTTCGAATCGCATCTCTTTTGCAGCGTTTTTCATTTCTAACTCATAAAATTGAACTTTTTTCTCGATTTCACTGTCAGTCAAGTATTCGTGTTGCGGAGCGGCTGCTTTCTTCGCTTTACCACTCTTTGCTGTCGTGTAACTGACCTCTTCCGGTGGAATTCCCGTTTCAGCTTGCGGCATAAACTCGACGATGGAGCGTTTGATTGTTTTGGGGGTAATTCCATGTTTTGTGTTGTATTCTGACTGCACTTTTCTGCGTGTCTCGGTGATGGAGACGGTATTTTTGATCGCCTGAGTCATCTTATCGGCATACATGATCACTTTACCTTCGGAGTTACGAGCAGCGCGCCCGCAGGTTTGCACCAGCGCGGTTTGGCTGCGCAAAAACCCTTCCTTATCGGCATCGAGGATGCAAACAAGTGAAACTTCAGGAATGTCTAACCCTTCCCGCAACAGATTGATCCCTACGAGGACGTCGAATTTTCCGAGGCGCAGGTCTCGGATGATTTGCATCCTTTCGATGGTGTCGATATCGGAGTGCAAGTACTTTGCTTTTACATTTAGCTCTTCCAAATACTTTGAAAGGTCTTCGGCAAGACGCTTTGTTAAGGTGGTCACTAAAACTCTCCCACCTTTCGCCGTGTGTTGATGGATCTCCTCCAAACAATCGTCAACCTGCCCTTTTGCGGGACGAATTTCGATTTCGGGATCTAAAAGACCTGTAGGACGGATGATCTGTTCGACAACTTCCCCTTCTGCTTCTTGCACTTCCCAAGGCGCGGGCGTTGCGGATACATAGACAACCTGGTGGAACTGTCGATACGATTCCTCAAAGCGCAGGGGGCGGTTGTCGTAAGCGGAGGGCAGACGAAAGCCAAAATCGACTAGCGAAGCTTTTCTGGCGCGGTCCCCATTGTACATCGCATGCAGCTGAGGGATTGTCTGGTGGGATTCGTCCACAATCAGGAGGTAGTCGTTAGGGAAGTAGTTCAATAGGCAGGGAGGGGGTTCTCCGGGAGCTCTTTGACTGAAATGACGGGAGTAGTTTTCGATGCCTTTACAGAAACCCACTTCTTTGATCATTTCCAGGTCGTAACGCGTGCGTTGTTGAATTCGTTGCAACTCTACAAGGAGGTTTTCCTTTTCGTAGTAGGCCATTCTCTCTTGCAGTTCCGCTTTGATGGTTTCGATGGCGTGGAGACGCACCTCTTCCGGAGTAACGTGGTGGGAGCTAGGATAGATGGTGATTTCATCCAATTTTTTGCGCGTCTTTCCTGTTAAGGGATCGATTTCAGAGATTTTTTCGATGTCATCGCCGAACATTTCGATACGGATCGCTAAATCTTCCTCGTAGGCGGGGAAAATTTCGATCACATCGCCGCGGACGCGGAAGGTAGCGCGAGCAAAATCGAAGTCATTCCGTTTGTATTGCATTTCGACGAGGTGCAAAAGCAAATCGTCTCGACGGCGCTCCTGACCGGTAACGATGTGAAGATTCATCCCACGGTAGTATTCCGGAGTTCCCAAGCCATAAATGCAGGAAACGGATGCGACGATGATGACATCGTCACGCTCTAGGAGGGAGCGCGTGGCGCTCAAACGCATTTGGTCGATTTGGTCGTTGATGGCCATATCTTTTTCGATGTAAGTGTCGGTTCTGGCGATGTACGCTTCCGGTTGGTAGTAGTCGTAGTAGGAAACAAAGTATTCGACAGCGTTGTTAGGGAAGAAACTTTTAAATTCCTGATACAGCTGTGCGGCAAGAGTTTTGTTGTGCGCGATAATCAGAGTAGGTTTTTGCACTTTTTGGATCACATTCGCCATGGTGAACGTTTTTCCGGATCCAGTGATCCCTAGAAGCACTTGTGCTTTTTTTCCCTCTTCGATGTTGCGGACGAGGGTTTCGATAGCACGAGGCTGGTCTCCGCAAGGTTTGTAGTCGGTTTCAAGCTTGAACTTACCCATGCGCCGCCGCCTTGATGATCCGTTCTTTCAGTGTCTCCCACAATCCGCCATCGGGGAGATTAAAGTCGACCCAAACTTCTTTCAGGCCTCTTCTATCACACTCTCTGAGTGTGGAATAGAGGTTTTCTCCAACGGTATAGGGGGTTTCGGTAGATCCCAATGAAATCAATTCGAGGGTTACAGGGTAGTGTCGATCGGAAAAGCCGATTAACACTCCACGTTCATCGGAAAAGCTTTTTTGCAAACGTAAGTGTGCGTGGGGAGCGTAGTGACGGTAAAGCTGTCCCGGACAGGTGGGCTGCTCTTCTGTTGTCGTGGCGAAAGGGGGGAGGTATCCTAAAACTTTTGCAAGCTGTTCGGCAGAAATAGCACCTAAACGGATGATCTTCCACTCGCTATCGATGTAGTGGATTACTGTTGATTCGATTCCTCCCGGTCTTACTCCTCCGTCAATAACGGGAAGCGCATCGCCGAAGTCGTCGAAGAGGTCGTGAGGGGAGGTTCCTGAGGGTTTTCCGGAGAGATTTGCCGACGGCATGACCAATGGGCCTGTCGCTGCGATAATGGTCCGCGTGATGGGAAGGGCAGGTACTCTGAATGCCACTGTAGTAAGTCCTCCGGTGGCCTCTTCGGGGACCCCATGGGCGTTCAATACAATGGAAAGAGGACCGGGCCAAAACTGTTCGATGAGCGCCTCTGTTTGCGGTGGCAGCGTAGTGGTGTAGTGGTGTAATTGCTCTGCTGATGCAAGGTGAACGATGAGGGGATTGTTGCTTGGGCGCCCTTTGAGAGCGTAGATTTTCTTGATCGCATCCGGATGAGAAATAGACGCAGCTAATCCATAGACAGTTTCGGTCGGGAGGGCAACGACATCTCCGGCTTTTAGTTTTGAGATAGCTTCTTCCGACGTGATGAGCATAATACTACTTAAGTTTAGGGATAATGGTCTTAAGCGCTTCAACGAAACGATCCACCTCTTCGGGGGTGTTATAAAGCCCGAAGGACGCTCTTACGAAAGCGGAGGTGCCGAACTTTCTCATGACAGGTTGTGCGCACAGATGCCCTGTTCTGACTGCAATGCCTTGCAAATCGAGCATGGTACCGATATCGAGTGGATGGATCCCTTTGATGTTGAAACTGATGACAGCGCCCTTCTGCGGGGCAGTTCCAAAAATGGTGAGATCGGGAATGGCTGCAAGTTGTTCTGTTCCACGTAAAAGGAGCTGATGCTCCCATGCTGCGATGTTTTTGAGTCCGATATTTTGAACGAATTTGATCGCTTCCCCCAGCCCTATCACTTCCGCAATGTTGGGAGTGCCGGCTTCAAATTTTAAAGGGAGGTCGTTGTAGGTGGTTTTTTCGAAAGTGACCGTTTCGATCATGTCGCCACCACCCTGGTAGGGGGGCATCGCGTTGAGCAGCTCCTCTTTTCCGTAAAGGACGCCCACTCCTGTGGGGCCGTAGAGCTTGTGACCGGCCAATACGAAGAAATCGATATCTAAACCTTGAACGTCAATCGAGAGATGAGGTGCGCTTTGTGCTCCGTCCACCATGACTTTCGCTCCGACGGCATGAGCAGCAGCGATGATCTCCCGAAGTGGATTGATGGTGCCGAGAGCATTGGAAATGTGGGCGACAGAGACTAATTTTGTTTTTGGCGATAGCAGAGCTTTGAAGGCGTCCATATCGAGGACTCCTCTGGAGTCCATTGGAGCAACTTTGAGAGTAGCTTGTCGGTCTTGGCATAGGATTTGCCACGGCACAATGTTGGAGTGGTGCTCCATCTCTGTAATCAAAATTTCATCGCCCGGACCGACAAATCTCTTGCCGAACGACGAAGCGACTAAATTGATCGCTTCGGTAGCTCCTTTAGTGAAGATAATTTCGTTTGGACTTTTTGCGTTTAGAAATTGCTGCAGTAAAACGCGGGCTTGCTGATGGAGACGGGTGGCTTCTACAGAAAGTTCGTAAACAGCGCGATGGACAGTGCCGTAATGTTCTTGATAAAAGTTGGTGACGGCGTCAATGACGCATTGCGGTTTTTGTGCTGTCGCTGCCGAATCGAAATAAACGAGGGGATGGCCATGCATCTTTTGTGAAAGCATGGGAAATTGTTGTCTAATGGCTTCAATATTCACGTCATTCCCTCATATTATTTCACTTTAGCACAGAAAATGAATCGATTACAACAAACGTTCCCACCAGACGTTAATTGCTAACTTTTAATAAGTTATTACCACTGAGCCACTGAGCTCACAGAGGAAAAGTGAGAAAATAAGACATTTTGTTTGATTCTATAAAAAACTCATTCTCTCATTTACCCTCAGTGAGCTCAGTGGCTCAGTGGTAAAAATCCCAGTAGGAATTGCTGCGATTACAATAGCTCCAGTACTTCCTCGCAAAACCCTCGAATCAACAAAGCATCCGCTTCGGAATCGTTTAATCCACGAGTTTTCATGTAAAAGACCTGCTCTTGATCTAATTGTCCTACGGTCGCACCGTGGGAAGCTTTGACGTCGTCGGCAAAGATTTCAAGGTTAGGCTTGCTATTGGCGATAGCTCCATCACTTAAAATCAAGTTGTTGTTCCGCTGGAACGCTTCTGTTTTTTGCGCTATGCGCTCGACGAAGATTTTCCCTTCAAAGCTCGATTGGCTCGATCCATTCAAAACGCCTTTGAACAATTGATTCGAACGGCAGTTTGGCGCTTGGTGGTTCATCAAGACATGGCTGTGAGCCTCTTTCTTTCCATCTAAAATCCATAGTCCATTCAGGCAGGCGTCTCCATTTTCACCGGTCAAATTGACTCGGTAGTCGTGACGGACGGACTGACAACCTTTCGTGAAATGAACGGCTTGAAGACGTGAGTCTCTTTTCAATGTCGCACGGAGGGCATCGAAGAGCCATAAATCTTCAGGCAAGTCATTGGCGTGTTGAAGGAATCGGATATTGGCGTTCTCTTCTATAGAAAGATCGGTCACTTGATTCATCCACACGTTACGTGCTCCCTCAAAGGCATAACTCATTTTGAATGTCGCTTTGGAGTGGGCTCCGGCAAAAATCTGTGTGCGCGGCATCAGCCCTAATGCTTCTCCGGTCACAAAATTCAAGATTTGGATCGGTGCTTTTGCTTGAAATTTTGGTGGGATGTAGATGAATGCACCATCTTGCTGCAAGGCGAGATTGACTAAAACGAAAGGGTCGAGCTCTTCTTTGATAGATCGAGTCCACCCGTTGCTAATAAGCGTGCCGTAAGTGTTGGAGGCTCCCGAAATCGTGTTGATAACAATTCCATCCGGGATTTTCGATAGCGATGGAGTAAAAACGCCGTTCACAAAAACTAAATGATCGGAGGAGCATTCGGGGAAAATGTGCGGAGCAATCGAACACGCGGTGAGAGGAGAGGTGTTGAAATCGGGTCTTAAAGCATAAAGGTGGCGCATTTTGAGGTAGCGGAACACTTCGTTATTGCGAGAAGGGAGACCCAACTCTTCGAAACGCTCCCACGCCTTCACTTTTAGTTTGCCTAAAGCGTCTTGCTTGGGGGCTCCTAAAAAACGTTGCGCTAAGAGCGACTGGAACTGATCGATATCTACAGAGGGTTCTGCTGTCATTCTGCTACCCCTTGCATCAGCCAATCGTATCCTTTCTCTTCTAGCTCCAACGCGAGCGAAGGACCGCCGGTGCGGACGATTTTCCCGTCGACCATGACATGGACGAAGTGAGGGTGGATGTAGTCTAAAAGTCTCTGATAGTGCGTAATGAGGATTAGTCCTCTCTGAGGAGTCATCAACGTGTTCACCCCTTTGGCAACTACTTTTAGAGCATCGATATCGAGGCCTGAATCGGTCTCATCCAAAATAGCAAGCGCGGGATCAAGAACGGCCATTTGCAGAATCTCGTTTCTTTTCTTCTCTCCGCCGGAAAACCCTTCATTAAGATTTCTCTCTTTAAATTCGGGACGGATTTCCATCATCGCCATCTTTTCATCTAGCAATTTTTCGAATTCCTCTTCCGAGTATTCCGGTAAGCCGTTTGCCTTTCGATTTGCGTTTGTAGCGATACGCAGGAATTGCATGTTGCTGACGCCGTGGATTTCGACAGGGTATTGGAAGCTCATGAACAAACCCAAATGCGCACGTTCGTCGGGGTCTAACTCTAAAATGTTTTGCCCCTTAAACCAAATTTCTCCTCCGGTGACTTCATAAGAAGGATGGCCGGCCAAAATTTTTGCGAGGGTAGATTTTCCCGCGCCGTTTGGTCCCATAATCGCGTGGATTTCTCCCTCTTGAATGACCAAATTGAGTCCTGTCTCTTATACACATCTCCGAGCC
>CAMFKA010000111.1 GCA_945957185.1 uncultured Chlamydiaceae bacterium
AATTTGAATGAAACGACTGAAGATCGTGCATTTTTCACACTCTCGAAAGGGCGGCATAAATACTTAGGTTGACGATGTGGTGGCAGGCCCTTCCCGGACATGGACGTGAACCCACCGTTAGCTTTTTAGTCATTCGTCGTTGAGGACGAAGTCGGTATTGCGTATGTTAATCCCAGTTTCTTGTTGAGAAATTCTGCTTTCGATTGAAGAGTTTGACACTGATTCCAGTCTTTGTAGGAAATGCGAATCGTTGAGTACCCTCTCATAGCGAGCAGTCTTGTTTTGAACTCGTCTCGAACCCCCTGGTTGTCATGGTAAGGCCCGTCGACTTCAACCACGAGATTCCTGTTTTGTATGAAGATGTCGACCCATGATGAACCTATTAAACACTCGTTCTTATAGGAAATGCCCATATAGCTTAGGACATCACTTACACCTAGATGAAGTTGAGAAGACTCTGGTGGTCGCTGTATACATGAGGCTATTTCATACGTTAGTCTTTGAGGTGGCTCAATGTTCCAGCGTTTAGCTTCACAATAATCAAATACTTGACTCAAAGCTGTTAGATTTTCTCTTGACCATGAGCTATCTGGAGGATAGTTCTTGATGAGTGATTGGAAAAACGTTTCATCATTCCAATTCAAACGAGCAAAAGACCATGCAGTGTTTGATAACTCTTGGGGGTTCATCATTCGGATCACTTGAAGCGTCTGAATAGCTAACACTGTCATCAAAGGCTCATGGTGGATTCCCAAGTGAGCAAACGCCCAAATTGTATTGGAAACACTTTGAGGGTTCATATAAGGGCACAGTTGGAGCGCTTGATTAGCTAAAGCATTCATCAAGGAATCATGCTTGATTCCCATGTGAGCAAACGACCAAATGATTTGGGCTAAGTCTCGTGTGTAATCTTGATGAATTTGTAGATTCAACAATTTGTCAGCTAATACATTTATAAAGGGGTGATGCGTGAATTTCAAACGGGCAAAAGCCCAAATAATTTTAGAAGCACTCGTAAGAGTCATGGTTGTGCTCAGGTGTTGTGCCCGATCAGCTAAGGCCTGCATCAAAAGAGGATCACATATCTCCAGGTTTCCAAACGAAGAAGCAATGCTGCTAATCTCTTGTTCGCTTAAATCATTTTGTAACGCTATTGCCCGCTGTGCTAAAACTTGCATTAAGGGGTAGTTGTTAATCCTCAGAACAGCAAATGACGAGGCAATGGTGCACATGTGATATGGGCTCATGTATTGATGCAGTTCAATGGTTCTGTTAGCTAATGCATGCATCAAGGCTTCATCTTTGATCTTTAGAGATGAAAAAGCCCAAGCAGTGTGAGAGATTTCTTTTAAGTGCATGTGCTGGACCAAATGCTGTGCTTGAATGGCTAACACTTGCATCAAGCGCAGGTTTACGATCTCCAAGACTGCAAAAGCCCAAGCGACTTCGGAGACACTTTTTGCGCTCATTTCTCGGTACAGTTCAATTGCTCTATTAGCTAATGTATCCATTAAAGGTTTATGCTCGATCCTTGTAGAGGCAAAGGCCCAGGCGATGTTGGCAATATTTTGCGGGCTCATGTGTTGATATATTTGCAGTGTTCTTTCAGCGAATACATCCATTAATTTTCTATTTTGAGTGTTCAGAGTTGCATAGGCCCACATGATGTTGGCAATGCTTTGTGGGTCCATGCCTTGGTGTAGTTCAATTGCTCTTTCAGCTAATGTTTCCATTAAGATTTGATTCGTGATCCCCAGGGTGGCATAAGACCAGACAATATTAGCAACGTCTTGCGAGTTCATGTCCCGGACGCGTTCTATCGCTTGCTGGGCTAATGCATTCAACAATTCGGGGTTGTTGACCCCAATTGTTGCAAGCCCCCAGACTGTGTTGGCGATATCTTGTGGGTTCATGTTTTTTAAACAATACCATAGAGGTTCAGTTAACGAATGGATAAGCGTATTTAACTGGTCAGAATAACATTGAATTTTATGATGATGTTCTTTCTTCATCATCCATCCAATAGCGTTATAAATGTTAGATATCTCTCTGCTTGACATCAGATGAAGATGTCCGAACGTATCTTGAAGTATTATTCCGACAATCGAAGTATTTTGAGAGTCAAAACCGTTTTTTCCCTTTATCCATCTTCCTAACGAACTCCAAGCCGAGACGATCACAAACTTGTTAACGTAATCATGATTTTTTGCAGTCGAATAAATTTGATAGAGTTCATCTAGAGCGAACTGTTGATCCATTCTCAATTTGCTGATTTGACTGCAAGCGTTCCGTGAACCCCTGAAGGAGGCATTAGTACTCGTTTTTTCGCCTTCTCGTCCTCTAGCCTTTTTTGAATGGGGATGATAGGTGGGGGATGGGTTGTTAAAGGTACGTTCCCTTTTAGATCTAAAAAAATGAGAAGACGCTTTTGATGTGCTTGATGATGACGAAGAGTAGGGAGAGAGTGATTCTGGATGTTTAGCAGTTATTTTTTGCGAATGTCTGTAACTTCTTTCTGCTTGATCCTGTGTAAAGCGTTGGGTCGTTCTGTGTGGGCTAATTGTTTGGTGTGTGACATGTCGTCCCCTTAACTCTCCCCTCAGACCCGATGAAGAACTGTGGAAGGAAGAGTCTGTGGTTGTGTTTTTTATTAAACAACTTCTTGATATTGATTCTGATCGAGGATTCATAAGCACCTAATTTTTTAGTATAATGTTCATGAGAATATCAGAAGCATTATTTTTGATTTTTATTAATAGTAATGCAAGAGTGCTTTATTTGTAAAGTTATTAAGCTTGTTATTGTGTGTGAGAGCGGTATCTCTCCCTCATACCAAAAAATGCTGGATTCTCCTAAATAAATCGGATACAATGACCTGGTTTATTGAATACAGGTTCCTCATGGAAAATTTTAACGACATCATCATCCAAATAAAGGATATCATTTGGGGAATCCCCCTCATGACTCTCCTTATCGGCACGGGGATTTACCTCACCATCATCCTAAAAGGCGTTCAATTCCGCTATTTAGGATACGCATTTCGACAAGTCATCAAAAAACAAAAGAAAGGCTCGAAAGGTGATATCAGCGCTTTCGAAGCTTTGATGACATCCCTTGCCGGAGCCATCGGTACCGGTAGCATCGTCGGTGTTGCCACTGCTGTTATTCTGGGTGGTGTGGGAGCGATTTTCTGGATGTGGGTGACCGCTTTCGTTGGTATGGCAACAAAATACGCCGAATCGTTACTTGCCGTTCACTATCGAGATGTGGATGATCGTGGCGAAATGATCGGTGGTCCTATGCAGTACATCGAAAAAGGACTTGGCTGGAAGTGGCTTGCAATGCTGTTTGCATTTTTCGGCGCTATCGCTGCAATCGGAACCGGAAATCTCGTGCAAGTCAATGCGATCACCGAAACTGTTGTTAACGTGTGGAAGACAGATCCTTGGACTACCGGTGTGACTTTATCGATTATTACGGGTTTAGTGGTGATCGGTGGAGTCCGTAGTATCGGCCACGTCGCAGGGGTTTTGGTGCCGATAATGGCTCTGTTCTATCTGATGGGCGGCCTTGTCATTCTGGCAATGAACATTACTGCGATTCCAGCAGCGTTTTGGCACATTATCCAAAGTGCGTTTACAGGTCAAGCTGCGGTGGGCGGTTTTGCAGGAGCAACGGTGATGATGGCAATCCAATTGGGTGTTGCTCGCAGTATCTTTTCCAATGAAGCCGGTATGGGAATTTCTTCCATTGCCGCCGCTGCTGCTATTACGGATAATCCGGGGCGTCAAGCGATGATCACAATGACCGGAGCTTTGATCTCCACTGTTATTGTTTGCAGCATTACGGGCTTTGTCCTTGCTGTCACTAACGTTCAAGGTGCTGTCGATGCTTTTGGAGTCCCTTTAAATGGTGCTCATCTGGCGATCGAAGCGTTTAGCCGTTCCATTAGCGGAGGAGAATTCATCGTTTCCATCGGATTAATCCTTTTCGCGTTTTCCACAGTCATCGCATGGGCGTACTATGGTGAAAAGTGCTGTGAATACCTTTTGGGAACAAAATTTATCTATCCTTATCGTTTACTTTTTACATTGCTTGTCATTCCCGGCGCTACTATCAAAATGGAATTGGCTTGGCATTTGGCTGACATCATGAACGGATTGATGGCGATTCCGAATTTGATCGCTTTGTTGGCGCTTTCTAAGGTAATCGTCAAATTAACAGACAACTTCTTAACTGTTGTGAAAGAAGAGCAGGCTGAAACATGAATTTTATTCTTACATTACTCGACACTTTCTATGGCTGGGTTTGGGGTGCTCCTTTGATGATCCTTTTGGTGGGCATCGGCGTTTACCTCACCATCCGTCTTCACGGCATCCAATTCACGCATTTAAAATACGCGTTGCAGCTCGCTTTTGGATTAAAGTCCAGCAAAGAGGGGAAAGGGGATATCAGTCATTTTGAATCTCTGATGACCGCACTTGCAGCGACTATCGGGATCGGAAACATTGCCGGAGTCGCCACTGCGGTGTCCGTAGGCGGGATGGGTGCGTTGTTCTGGATGTGGATGACCGCACTGATCGGAATGGCCATCAAATATGCCGAAGCGATTTTAGCTGTCAAATACCGCACTACAGACGAATATGGCGAAATGTGCGGCGGTCCTATGTACTTCATTGAGTACGGACTCGGCTGGAAATGGCTGGCGACAAGTTTCGCTATTTTCGGTGCTGTCGGTGCTTTTGGGGGCGGAAATATGCTCCAAGCGAATTCTGTGGCCGATGTGATGGACCGCATGTTCGGTATCGATCCTTGGATTAGCGGAATCACTGTTGCCGTGCTTTGCGGCTTGACGCTACTTGGAGGAATTAAATCGATCGGTAAAGTCGCAGGTTATTTAGTTCCTTTTATGGCTATCTTGTATATTGGCGGAGCTTTTTTAATTTTAGCTAAATTTTACGACCGCATCCCTGCTGCTATAGAACTCATTCTTACAAGCGCCTTCACAGGGCAGGCTGCTGCGGGAGGGTTTTTAGGTTCTACAGTCTTGATGGCAATTCAAGTGGGAGTAAGCCGCGGACTGATGACAAGCGAGGCCGGTTTAGGAACAGCTTCCATTGCTGCTGCTGCCGCCCGAACAGATTTGCCCGGAAGGCAAGCACTCGTGTCCATGACAGGGTGTTTTCTTGCGACAATTGTGATGTGTACAGCTACGGGGTTGGTGTTGGCGATTACGGATGTGTTTGGTCGTGAGGGGTTAAAAGGGGCTTCTATGACGTTGGAGGCGTTTCAGTCGGTCTTCTCTTGGGGAGGTATGGTCGTCACTATCGGTCTAGTTCTATTTGCATTCACGACGCTGATTGGTTGGGCTTACTATGGTGAGAAGTGTGTCGAGTATCTGTTTGGCGCGCGAAGCATCCCTTACTACAGAGTGTTATTCACATTGATTATTATCCCCGGTGCTGTTTTAGAACTCGATATCGTGTGGAAAATTTCCGATATCTGCAACGGTATGATGGCATTTCCGAATTTGATTGGCCTCTGTGCGCTATCTCCGGTGGTGATTGCAGAAACCAAAGCGTTCTTGCGCGTGTTGGCACATGAAGAGCAAGAAGCTCTCTGATATTATCTGTGAAACAAGCGAACCATCCCTACGACTACCCCGTAGACCGATAGGTCATCGGGGTGCATAATCATGGGGTGTTGCTGAGGATTGTGCCCAAATAATTTGACGTAGCCCGATTCTTTTTCGTAAATTTTGATGAGCGGGTCGTGACCATTGATCATTGCAATGACCGTTTCCCCCTCTGTGGGATCGTTTCTTGCCTCAACGATAATTAAATCTCCATGCATAAGCATATCGTCCTGAAACCCTTCTCCCTTGATCCGGATCACATAGGTGTTTTCAGGGGAATCCACCAAACTCGACGGGACATCCACAGTTTGAGTGTGTGGGAAGGTTTCGAGGGAGTATGCAGTTGAGATTTCTCCAATCAACAACAGCTCGGTTTCGGCTGATTGTCTTGTTCCTTTTTGCGTCGATTGAGTCATTCGCATTGTTCGGCTGGAGGAGGTGGTGCTATGAAGAGCTTCTTTTCGTTTTAATGCTTGAACATGTTTAAAAACGGACGCTGTGGATTTAAAGCCAAATTTATCTGCAATTTCTCTGTAGCTGGGAGAGTAGCGGTTGATTGAGATGAACTCTTCAATAAAAGATAGAATTGCAGCTTGTTGAGCGGTAAGACCTTTCATGAATCAGAATACAGAAGCCAATCTAAAATTAATGCCGAGTACCACATCACTAACGCGCCTGCTAGGATGTCAGATAAAAAGTGTCCTCCCTGGAAGATTCGCGAGGCACTCAACGCCAGCCCTAGCCCTATCGCTAGAATCCATCCCATTGCTGTAATATATTTTTTGTGCAAACGGCGTCCTAGAAATACTAAAGCAAAGAAATAAAATCCGGTTGTGCAGTGTCCGCAAGGAAACGATTTTGAGGGCTCGGGAGCAGAAAAATTAGGTTTATAAAAGGGGTGAAATTCCTGAGCTCCGCCAAATTCTATCACTTGCTTCGGGCGTGGGCGACCCCAATGCTCTTTGAACATCAAGTTGGTGATCAATCCGCCACCAACAGCGAAAACGAGGAAAAGGTAGAGTGCGTCTGTTCGCCACGGTTTAAGTTTTGCTGTGAAAAAGCTGATGGCGACGACAAGAAGCGCAAGAGCCGAGGTCACCAATGCGGGGATTTCCCCCCAGTCATAAAAAAATTTGAAGAAAGCGTGATCAGAGAAAGCTCCTTCACGGTAAGCGTAGTGCGCGAGATCCATATCCCATTTGGGAGTGAAGGGCGCAACAATGATAAATAGCAGTAAAGGTCCCCACCAGGGGAACGACTTAAAAAGATTTTGAATTTTCATATGGCTATAATATAACTCGGCTTTGTACATTTTTTGAACTCATTTTTGCGAGAGAAGCGAAGTGCAGCGTAATAAATTTCGCAGGAAGGGGTATTTTTACCCCTTCCGAGGAATTTA
>CAMFKA010000112.1 GCA_945957185.1 uncultured Chlamydiaceae bacterium
CCACAAAAACCCTCGACTAGTCGTCGGCAGCGTCAGATGTGTATAAGAGACAGTAACTGCGCTAGGGCTAAATACTTCTATTTCAAAACGATTTGATCTGCCAAGACTTTTTTTTCCAGACAAAACAGTTTTCCAATTCCCGGTTTTGTGTGTAGATTCCCTTATTAATGCGATGTTTGCTTTGAAGATCTTTTGTAGATCGCAAAGTATTCGATGACCATATTCTACATATTCTGCTGCAAATCCCGTCCCGGTATGTCCTAAATTCAAACCGCTATGTGTATTTCTGAGCATTCCAAAATGCTCTGCATTTTCTGATTTTGTTGCTACGGCAATCTTACATCTTTCGGCACCACAATATTCTAAAAATGTATGAAAGAGAGCCTCAAGATCATCTTTGTTTGAAACTGCAGTTCTTAGCTTATCAATCATTTCTCCAACAATTCGACTTTTTTCAGCGATGAAATAGGGTTGATTGTTGCCGTACTTTTCCGGAGTTCTTTGAAATACGTAACTGTCATAGATATTGTTATTGACTGAACTGCTTGCAGACATTTTATATCCTTGTTATGTTAAAATGTATTATAACACAAATTTGTTTATTAGTCTATTTGAAATTATGCAGAAGTTGCAGAGATTGACAATTTTTCGTGAACAGCATAAAATAATTTCTTTTTATGTAAGTGATTCGAATTTAATTATGCCGAAACACCTTCAAAAATTGGATTTTTGAAGGTGTTTCGGCATAAATCACAACAACGACGGAGTGAACCATGACTTTGCCTCACCAAAAAAACTTTACCTATAAACTTGCAACAGAGGCTCAACGCCCGCTTATCCATCAATGGTTGTCTCAGGATCACATAAAAGAGTGGTTTCCCGGACAGGCTGCTTTAAATACGCTGGAAGATTTGGATCAATTTTTTCAAGGCCCTTCCATTTTTCAACATTGGGTTGCTTATGACGGAGAGATTCCAGTCGGTTATTTATTGACTTCGAAAATTATCAAAGATCCCGCAGCGAGAGATGTCTACGCAAAATGGTGCTTGGAAGAGGGCGACGCAATCACTATAGATCACTTCCTATGCGACCCTCACTATTTAACTGTAGAGTGCGGCGTCAAGATGATCAAAGATTTTCTGGATTCCCAATTTCCTGACGTGACGGAAGTGTTTGCCGACCCGGAAGTGGCTAACACCCGTATAGTGCAAATTTATAAAGATGTGGGTTTTGAAGTGTTCGACGATTTCAATGCGTCGTGGCACCCTGTTCCACACTACAGAATGCGATTAAACACCCTCTAATTATTGGGGCTCTCCGTTTAAGCTTTCTAAAAATTTCAATAATGCCGTTTTTTCTTGTGCAGTAAGGTTTAAAGGACGCATCAGGGGGTGTAAATTTTTATTGTTTATTCCCCCTTTGTCGTAGTAGTCAATAACCTCTTCCAATGTCTTCAGCGATCCATCATGCATGTAGGGTCCACTTCTTGCGACATCTCTCAATCCGGGTGTTTTAAATGCTCCCCAATCCTTTTCTTGGTGAGTGACCCCATACCGTCCGGTATCGGGATTTTGGCGATCCATGCCGACCCCTATATTGTGGAAGCGATTATCTGTAAAAAGGGGTTCGCTATGGCAATTGATGCATCCGGATTTTTTAAAAATCGCGAATCCTTGAATTTGTTCGGCAGATAGGGCGGTACGGTCTCCGGCGATGTATCGATCGTAAGGGGAGTTGCCGGAAAGGATGGTTCTCTCATATGTGGCAATGGCTTGCGAAATTTCTGTGATGGTGATCTCTTCTTTTCCAAATACTTGTTTGATTAGGGGGCGATACTCGATGATTTTACAAACTTGCTCTGCACAATGTTTGAGGGCGGCATGAGGGTCGTTAAGAGAGGTCATCTCTTTGGGATTTGTCAAAGGCCCTTCACATTGATCTTCTAATGTTTGAGCTCGACCGTCCCAAAAACAAGAAGTCAGATAAGCCGCGTTGATCAGGCTGGGGCTGTGTCGGGTTCCTTTCATTTCGTCTATTCCGACGGAGACCGTTCGACAGTCGCTATAGCTGCAGGTTTTATTGTGGCAAGAGACGCATGCAACCGACTGGTCGGAAGAGAGCCGTGTGTCGTGGAACAGTTGACGCCCGAGCTCGGCTTTTTCTTCTGTGTAGGGGTTGTTATTTGGCCAGGGGATCGGAGGGAGTCCTAAAGGGGGTGCGATGTCAGCGCCGATGGCAGTAACGAAAATGAGGGTCTGCATCATAGCTGTAAGCATCAAAGCTTTAAGGTGACAAAACATGACTGTTTCCCGTTTCGTAAAAAACATTCTCATTGGATTTTTAATATGCGCTGAGCGTTTTTATAGCAGATCTGTTCTCTGACCGATTCGCTGATCGGGGCTTCATCGATGAATTTGGTTGCAGCATCCATCGATTCATACGGATAGTCTACAGAGAACAGAATGGAGTTTTCTCCTAACGCATCAAGGGCGCATAGAAGGGGTCCATCCGAAAACACTCCCGATGTGGTGACAAGTACATTTTCTTTAATGTATTCAGAGGGAAGTTTTTTTAATGTGACGCTCCCTTTTACCAACTTTTGCCGTAACGACGTTTGGCTGTCAAATCTCCACAAGAGGTAGGGCAGCGTTTCCCCCATATGCCCCAAAATGAGCTTTGCCTTGGGAAAGCGATCGAATACGCCTCCAAAAATCATTCGAAGGGCGTGAGTGGCAGTTTCTACTGTCCACCCCCAAATGGCGTTATTAATAGATTCGTATCCTACCAAATTGTGAGGCGTTTGAAAAAAGTCGCTTGGATGTAGGTAAAGGGGGACATCGAGGTCTTGAATGGCTTGCCAAAGTGGAGCGTAGCGCTCTTCATCAAGATAATGGCCGCCGGTTTGACCATTAATGAGTGTGCCAACAAATCCGTAATCTTTCACGCAGCGACGAAGTTCTAACGCTGCCGCTTCAGGGTCTTGAAGGGGAAGGTGCGCAAAACCACGAAAGCGCGTGGGGTGCTTGGCAATTTTTTCTGCTAAGATCTCATTGGCTCTACGTGCCGCTGTTACAGCGATCTCGGCGTTCGGTTCCCCTTGTACGCCGGGAGAGGTAAGCGAAATGACTGCCATGTCGATGCCGGCTTGGTCCATGCCTTCAAGTCTTTGATTATCAAAGTCGGACAATTTTGCCAAAATATGCCGAATGGCGTCTTCTCCGAAAAATTTATAGTAGGGCATGGTGTAGTGAACGTATTCAGGAGCGATAAAATGCTCTTCGAGAACGATTTTTTTCATGAATTTTGCCAAACCTCAGATTTAAACTTCTTAATGTAGTTTTAGTCTGAAGTTTACTATTTTGCAAAGCCTTGTTGCATAATTAATCACCACTGAGCCACTGAGATCACAGAGGAGGAATGAGCTGGAGAGGATTTAAGGTACATAACGCAAATGAAAACTTTATTCCAGTAGGGTTTTTTCTCGAACCTTATGTCAACAATGAAACGGTAATTGAATGATATGATCACTCTCATATCCTTCAGAAACCCTCTGTGATCTCACTGGCTCAGTGGTTAATTATGCAACAAGGCTCCTTTAAAATTATAATTTCATGTGTACTTTAAGGTTAGTTTTCGTTATAATAAAACCCGTATAAATTTATACGGGTTTTGTATGAGTGCTATAGATCCTAATTTTGGATATTCTTACTGGGTTAAGGGCGATTCCTATCATCAAGATTTGCCGTCCTCCGCATTTAGTTTGACTGATGAGGCTATCAGTGAGCCTATACAACCACTATTTCCGGATCTTGAGTTCGCCCAGATTGGATTGGAGAGCCTTGAGTACCTGCCGCTGTCGAAGTTTTTTGATGAAATGATAACGTCGCGTATTAGAAAACGAGACATCACACAGATTAGCCAACAGGAATCTACTCCTGCGGTATCTGAAAAAGAAAAAATTTCCTCAAAGAAAGAACTTGAAAGTCGAATAACGTCAATAACGTTATCCGGCCCTTTAGAACTTCCTGCAAGAGTACCACAACCACCACGTAAAATTCGGCACTATGGTATCCACTTTAAAAAATTGATAGCCTTAAGAACCCTTTTTTCTGGGAAATTTGCAGGGGGACGACCGTGTAGAATTTCGGAAAAAGATTGGGAGATTTTGGAGGGTATTAAAAACAGGGCAAACACGCCATCCAGTAAGAGGCTTCTTCATCAAATTTGTTTATTCACATCCGATCCAACAGAGAACCCCAAACCTATAACATCGCTTTTTATCGAAATTCCCTATATTTTTGATTTTTATTGCAGATCTGTAGGAATCAATGGAGTAAATGAGGCTCAGCGGGAAACTACTGTAACTACACAGTCGAACCATTTCCGATGGTGGTCCTTTGATCGAGGTCAAAGTAGAACAAAACAACACCTCAGACCAGGTGCGAGTAAACAATCTTCTTTTCCCTTGGCAACAAACACTGCACAGGCCAAGAACTCGTATGATCTACAATGGATAATCAGAAAAATTGCGTTGCCGGAGAAATTAATCCAACAAGATTTTTGTGCGAATCTATCTCCCATAGAATTTGTAGAGATGATCGATCGTTTGTGTTTGAGAGTATTGACTCTATGCTTTGGAGAGTGGACAGGACAAACTTTTCCGACCACAGCAGAGTACCAAGACTCGATTCGTTACGTCAACATTTCCTTTGAAAATGGGTTTAAAACTGCTTTAGACGAGATCATAACCGAATATTCCGCTGCTAAAAACCCTTGTTAGGTAACCAGGCCGTCTCCGGCCTAACTTAAAATTCCCAACCTAAACCACCACCAACGAGAACTCCACCCACCTGTGTGCTGCGGGTTTTGACATGGTTTTTCGAGTGGTGCGCGCGCACATTGCCGAATGAAAAATTCAAAATCGCATTCAGAGTGATGTTATGGTAGAGGTAATCTAATCCCAAGCCGCCGACACCTCCGCCACCACACGCGTAATTTTGATGTGACATATCAGGGGCGTTATTCCGCGAGCAAGCCATGTAAAAACGGGGTCCTAGTAAAATGGATCCTCTAAGCACTCCCTCACAGTTGCAGCTGTGCCACAAGTCTGTGAATGCACGTACGCCTAAAGTGATGGGTAAAATCCACAGGCTGCATTTGGAGTGGTTTCCGGTGGAGTGTGCATTCGTGTAAAAGTAGTCTCCGCTCAGAAAAATTCCCCAGTTTTTGCTGCGTTGATAAGTCAACATCAGCTGATAATCCACTCCGCTAGAAATGGTTTCTCTTAAAGTTTTCGAGAAGGGATAGAAATATCCGACATTCCCGTCAACGCGCCAGCGGTGGCAGGAGCAATCTGCTTCTTGGCCAAAGCTGTAATCATTTCCAAAGAGGTTGGAAAATAAGAGGAAAGAGAAAATAAAAAATGTTTTTTTCATCATAAATCTTTAACGTATAGTAATTTCTAATGAGGTTAAACTTTCAACACCTTGACTGTCTACACTCGTAATCGTGTACACATCCACTCCATTTTTGGAGCGGTTGTAATCGATATAGGAAGTATTCACTACTCCTTCAGCAATTAACGCTCCATTCCTTCGTATATTGTATCCAACCACTCCAGGAGTCGCTGAAGCGGTCCATTGGAGGTCATTAAACCACTGTATCAACAATGGAAACGAGTTTACGACTTTTATTCCCACGCCATTCGTGGGAGGAAGCGGAGCAGGATTACTTAGATAAGAGTAGTAGGGGATGTAAGGATAGCCGCTATTGTCAGACCATACGGCAGTTAATCCTGTTCCTCCTAACAATTGTGCAATGGCCACATCTAATTGGCTTCCTGTTGACGTGCCTAATGGAAATAGCTCGGCAGCGGTCCATGCGCCTGCGCTGTAAACTGCATAGTAAGGCACTTTTGTATTCAAATCTACCCAAGCAGCGACTAAACTTCCTGAGGTCACTCCGGGAGTGATGTAAATGTTGTGATTCACTGCTGTGGATGTTCCCAAAGGAATCGTTCCGGTACTCCAGCTTCCGCCGCTATAAATAGAATAATAGGGAGCGCGCGTACTGTTATCAGTCCATACCGCAACGATTTCTCCGCTTGATGGTCCCTGAGCGACGATGACTTCATTGCTAGTTCCTGCAGATCCTCCTAAGGGAATTGCGTTGGTTGTCCATACTCCTCCACTATAAATGGAGTAGTAAGGTACTGCTGTAAAACGGTCTCCCCATGCTGCTAACATAGTCCCTGTGGAAGGTCCTTGCGTAACAAAAACGTTGAATTTAACGGCTGTGGAGCTTCCTAAATCAATCGTTCCTGTTGTCCAGGTGGATCCATCGTAAATCGAATAATAGGGAGCGTTGCCTCCGCCTATGTTTGCCCAAGTAGCCATCGCTTGGCCACTGCTCGGACCTTGAGCGACGGTGACGTCGTCATAAGCTCCGTTTGATGTTCCTAGAGAAATTTCTCCTGTTGTCCAAACTCCGCCGCTGTAGATGGAGTAGTAGGGATACTCTGAATAGTAATCGTTCCAGGTGGCTATAAGCTGATCGCTATTTGGTCCCGGCGCCACATACACGTCGTCGTAAACGCCGATGGAATCAGTTCCACCCGATACTGTTAGTGGGATAGCACCTGTTGTCCAAGCACCATTGTTGTAAATGGAGTAGTAGGGTGCATAGTTGGAGGAGTCGGCCCAAACAGCTGTGGATTCACCGTTATTTGGTCCGGGACCTACCATGATATCGACGTTAACGCCGGTGGAGGGCGCGGGAGGCAAAGTGTCTGTCGCCCAGTCGAGAGGGTCTCCGTGGAGGAAAGAAAAAGTGCAGCAACCGACTAACAATGGATAAGAAAATTTTTTCATCGTCAAACTCCCGTAAAATAAACATGAATAGAATATTTTAGGGATATTATTCAAGCGTAAAAATTGCTTTGATGATGGGTTTGTTTAAGCCTTGTTGCATAATTAACCACTGAGCCAGTGAGATCACAGAGGGTTTCTGA
>CAMFKA010000113.1 GCA_945957185.1 uncultured Chlamydiaceae bacterium
TATAAAATCAGTCGCGCTCGCGCTCTAGCTGCAATTTTCCTTCAGATTTTCCTTAAGTTGACGTCATTGGGGGATGCCCTGGTATCTTAATAGCGATGATCATTCATCGTAGATATCTTTTCGATGATCAATATCGACAATAATGACAATAACTTTGTCTTCTTCAACTCGGTAAATAACTCTATAATCTCCGACTCTAAGGCGTCTATATCCCTTTAAACTATATTTTAAGGGCTTTCCGAACTTTAAAGGGTCGGTGGTTAATTTTTTTTCAATGGCGAGCTTAATAACTTCGCGGATTGCAGGGGGGATCTTTTGAATGTCTTTTTTCTTAGTTCCTAAGTCGTATAAAATCGTGTACATTATTTTTTAATGTCCCAAAATTCTTCATGAGAGATAAGTTTATTCATTTCTTTCTCTCTTTTTTCAATTTTTTGAATTAACCTTAAATCTTCGTACTCTTCCAACCATTCGTGCAGCATTTGCCTAATTACGCTAGACATGCTCATTTTTTGCTTACGAGATAAGATTTGAATAATTTCCAGATCATCTGAGTCTAAAGTGACATTGATTCGCTGTGTTTTTGTGCTCATAATTTGACCTCCCTTTCAACATAAGTGTATCACATGTGGCACGGATTGTCAACTGTTTGAAATTATAGCATGAGTTTTTGACTAATAGCGGCGGCAATTGGGGGAGACGTAGCACGGTGCAGGAATGTTCCGCCACGGCTCTTTCGATGTTGTTTGGAAATTGGTTTGTTCTAGGATTTTCTTTATCGTGGGAATCGCTTCCCGTGCGGCTTGACTCCCGGCGTCGTACATCTCTTGCTTTCTGTCGTCATCGAAGGTGCCAAAGCCGGTTAAATCGGGACGTATGACAACTTCACAGCCCTCTACGCAGCTTTCCGCTTGCCACAACAAAGTGATCTCCATTGCTCTTTTTCCCACCCCCAGAAGGTTTGTGGGGTAATCGTTGCCGAGGCTGCCGCCGATGTCGACAGCGATGATGCATTGTGCTCCCAAATCGCGTGCTACGCGGACCGGAACAGGATCGACAACGCCTCCATCGACCAAAATTCTCCCTTCATGCTGGACGGGGACAAAAACGATAGGGATGGAGCACGATGCCACAACAGCAGGGACTAGCGGCCCTGATCCAAAAACGCACAGCTCTCCCGTGCACAGATCTGTCGCTACGACATAGAGAGGGATTTTAAGATCTTCAAAGCAGGAGGAGTTGAGGTCTCGTAGAAGCATTTGATGGATGGAGTTTCCTTGCGACAAACCAAAGCGGGATTTCCAGAGGCAGATGTCGAGGAGGGAGTCTCTTTTGACAGGGAAGAAGGAGTTCCAAATGCAGTCTGTGTCCAATTTGTCCGCGTAAAGAGCGCCTACAAGCGCCCCTGCGCTGCAACCGATGATCATGTCGAATTGGATGCCGGCATCGCTTAGCTCTTTAATGACCGCTAAGTGAGCTAACCCTTTAGCGCCGCCGCCGCCAAGGACAAGGGCGATTTTAGGATGGGGCGGTACACAGATATTTGGTAAGGGGGGAGCTTCGTCGTAATAGCAGTAATGGTTTGGGCTGGTGCATCCTGCTAAAAGCATTGCCGCGCAAAGCGCGGCAATCAGAGATTTAAATTGACGAAGCGTACGCATAACTCGAATTAGTTGATAGGCCTTCTAGGCATGTTGTACGATTCGTAGTTCGAACGTGTTGTCACTTTACCGCGGTAGTACCATTCGGTTTGAACGCTATCGCCGTTATAGGTGTAGCAGGGTCCGTGCATGTAGTTTTCGTACCAAGTGATCTCTTGGGAAACGATTTCACCTCGAATGTAACGACGCTCTAAACCATGTTTTTTGCCGGAAATGTAAGGAACTTCTGCACATTTCTCACCGTTTTGAAATATGATGGTCGTTCCGTTTTGGCAGTTGTCGCACCATGTTTCGATGGAGTTAGGGGAACCGTCCGGATAGTAGGTGCGGACGAGACCGGTAATATTTCCTTGTCTGTCGTAAGGGCAGATTTGGCTTACGCTGCCGTTAGGATGGTAGTAAGTGCGTTTTGCTAAATAGCCGTTCTCGAAGCTATCTAAACACTGAAACTGTCCGAAGCGGTCACGTTGAGCTCTTTCTCCGGAACCTTGGTAAACCCATGACTCGCGATTGTTTTGTGGGTCTAGGTATTCGGCTTCGATAAGAACATTGTCCGCATATTTTTCGATGCAGCGTGGCGTGCCGCAGTTGTACCACTGTGTCAACGTAAGAGTGCCGTCGCCATTGTATTCTGTGCTGCAGTCGGGTGTTCCACATTCTAAAAATGTTTGCTTTTTGACGCAAACGTCCCCTTCGTAGTGTTCGATATGTTTTGTTTGTTCGCTAAAAGGGTACGATAAAGTGGATTGCCCGTGTAAAACACCACCTTGATAGGTTTGTGTTTGTCTGCTGCCATCGCGAAGGGTTGTGACAACCTCTCCGTTGCGTCCTGTGACATTCCAGTAGTCGGGATCGACCTGTACGCCGTACTGGTGGTAGTAGGCGACATCGCCGCAAGGTTCGCAAACGTCGCAGGGGGTGCATCCTGTGAGCGCGAGGAGTAGTGCTGCTGAAGAAAAGGCTTGGATTTTTTTCATGATTTATCCCAATTTTGCTAGTTCATGAGAGAGCTGTTCTTGTATCTTTGTTAATATACGAGCATGTTCCTGGTCGACATCTTCTTGTGAGATCGTTTTTTTTCTATCTCTATAGCAGAAGCGGAAAGTTGCATTTAACCCGTGAGGGCCTAGTTTGTCGTTTCTGTAGATGTCAATCAAGTAAAATTTTTCTAAAAGTGAGGAGTTTAGTGTTTCTGCTAGGTGCAAGACCTTTTGCATAGGGAGTCTACTGTCTAGCGTGACAGTCCAGTCCCTATCAGAACCCGGATAAATCGACAGCTCTTGCACCTTTTTCCCTTTGACGCGAACTTCTTCTAAATCTTTCAAATTGATTTCGGCAAAATAGACTCGTTGAGGGATGTCGAACCGACGTAGCACTTCGGGGTGCACCTCTCCAAGAGAACCAATCTCGAGTTCCCCAACAAAAAGGGAAGCTTGCCGTCCGGGGTGCAGATTAGGGATGTTCCGCGGGCGGAACTCGACTTGCGAGATTCCCATCTCTTTCAGGAATGTTTCGACGATCCCTTTGAGAGTGTAGTAGTCGACGTCAGTTTGCTTTTGTTTCCAAAACACCGGAGAAGTTTTACCCGTCAGGATAATCCCAGCAACGGATTGCTCGCGGTATTGGTTGTTCGCGCGGAAATGGATTTTTCCGATTTCAAAGCCAAACAAGTCGCTATTTTGTCTGTCGTGGTTGTATTTTGCCACTTCCAAGAGGCTTGGAAGTAGAGAAGTTCTCAAAATAGACTGTTCGATGGAAGTGGGGTTTTTCACTTGGATGAAAGCCTCTTTTGGCATCGAATTGTCTTTGACTAAATCCAATAAAGAAGGCCCTATCAAGTCGCAAGTGAGCAGCTCTTGAAGCCCTCTTTGCACCAGACGTGCACGTGTTTCCTTTTCAAGTAGGTAGAGAGGGGAGTGAGGGATGTGCGTGGTAGGGTAGCGTGGAGCCTCCGATCTGATGTTGTCGTATCCATAAATCCTTGCCACTTCTTCGATGAGGTCGATCTCTTCTTTCACATCTGTGCGGTAGGTGGGCACAGTGACGGTAAAGACGTTCTGTCCGTCGTACGAAGTGAGCCAGTCAAGACGGTGGAACACGTTTTCCACTTCGCTCGCGCTGATAGGAATCCCCAAAATCTTTTGAACGCGATTCAAGCGGCAAGATAATACTAAAGCGGGGAACTCGGTCTCTCTTTTGTCGATGAACCCTTCGGCAACATTACCTCGAGTAAGCTGATGAATCATCATGGCAGCGCGTTCGAGTGCGGCGACAGTTCCGTTGGGGTCGGTTCCTCTTTCGAAACGTTTGGAAGCATCGGACATAAGGCCTAGCCGCTTGCTGGTTTTTCGGACTGTCGAGGGAATAAAGTAAGCTGATTCAATGACGATCGCTGTTGTGCTGCTGTCGATTTCGCTATTAAGTCCTCCCATAACCCCTGCGATGGCGATGGGTTTCTCTTTGTCGCAAATCAAAAGATCTTCAGGGAGCAGTTGTCGCGTCTTGCCATCGAGTGTGACAATGGTTTCGTTCGGTTTTGCCGTTCTCACAATCACCTCTTTCCCTGACACTTTTGCGAGGTCGAAGGCGTGGAGTGGATGCCCCATTTCCATCATGACGAAATTGGTGACGTCTACGACTAGGTTAATTGGGCGGATTCCTGCGTCATTTAGTCGTTTCTTTAGCCAATCAGGGGACTCTTCGATTTTGATGCCGGTGACGACTCTGGCTAAGTAGCGAGGGCATTTGTCTTTGGCATCGACTGTCACAGAAACTTGATCTTTTGTGAGCGGTTCCGATTCCTCTAGTGTGATTCTTGGGTAACGCAGGGGAAGCCCGGTGATAGCTGATAGTTCTCTTGCGACGCCAAAAATTGACATGCAGTGCGCCAAGTTTGGTGTCAAACTCACTTCGAAAATAGTGCCGGAATACATTTCCGCAACATCTGCGCCCACACTAATTTGTGGGGAAAATTCAATGATTCCTTCATCTCTATCAGAGATACCTAGTTCCTTTTCGGAACAGAGCATTCCCGACGACTCAATGCCGCGGATTTTGGATTTTTTGATTTTAAATGGCTTGTCGGATCCGTCATCGAATGTGGCTCCCACGAGTGCTAGCGCAGTTTTGAGTCCGGGGCGGCAGTTGGGTGCGCCGCAGACGACTTGATATTCGGTCGTTCCGTCGGTGACTAGCGCGATGCAAAGTTTGTCTGCGTCGGGGTGTTTTTCTGTTTTTAATACTTCGGCAACAACGACTTGAGTGAAGGGGGGAGTTTTTGTTTCAATGGCGTCTACTTCCAAGCCCGCCATTGTCAGTAATTTTGCGATGTGAGCAGGGGGTTCTTCTATGGAGATGTAGTCTTTTAACCAATTCAATGGGACTTTCATGGGTATAATTCTCGTAATTTATGATTCACGTTCGGGATAACAATAACCATAATTTATTCCTGTTTCAAGAAAAAAATCGGAGCTCTATGGTCTTGTTGCATAAATAACCACCACTGAGCCACTGAGATCACTGAGAGGCTATGAGAAATATGATAGTGATCATATCATTCAATTATCGTTTCATCGTTGACATAAGGTTCGAGAAAAAACTCTGTTGAAATTAAGTTTTCATTTGCGTCATGTACCTTGAACTCTCCCCAGCTCATTCCTTCTCGGTGATCTCAGTGGCTCAGTGGTGTTAATTTGTGCAGCAAGGCAAGCTCTATATATTCTTGTGGCACTAGAACTTTTCAATGTGGTATATTGCCAGTATATTTTTAACCCCAAAAACATAAGGTTTATACTATGGCACTAGAAAGAACACTCTCGATTTTGAAACCCGACGCCGTTGGCAACAACAACATTGGCGACATCATCCAACGCTTTGAAAAATCCGGGTTGAAAGTGATCGCTGCAAAAATGCGTCACCTGTCTCCTCGTGAAGCGCAAGGTTTTTACGCTGTTCATAAAGATCGCCCTTTCTTCAACGACCTCGTTAGTTTCATGATTTCCGGCCCTGTTCTAATTTTAGCTCTCGAAGGGGACAATGCTGTATTGAAAAACCGCGACCTGATGGGCGCAACTGATCCTCAAAAAGCTGCTGCAGGGACAATCCGTGCTGATTTCGCAAAAACTATCGACGAAAATGCCGTTCACGGTTCCGATAGCGCAGAAAACGCAAAGATTGAGATCGCTTACTTTTTTGCAACATCTGAAATCTGCCCAAGAACACGTTAATATTTGAGAGGTTTTATTTATTATGAAAAAATTACTATGCGCCTTTGCTCTTTTGAGCGCCGGCTTTCTCTCTGCGGAAACTCAGCAAACTCTTGTCATCATCAAGCCTGATGCTGTCAAAGGGAAACACATTGGTGAGATCGTCTCTCGCTACGAAAAAAGCGACGCTTTGAAAATCCAAGCGATGAAGATGATGCAATTGACTCCTGATACTGCGAAAGAGTTCTACATCGAACACAAAGACCGCCCGTTTTATAACGACCTCGTCCAAGCAATGAGCGCATCTCCTGTTGTGGTGATGGTCGTTGAAGGTGACGACGCTATCGTAAAAAACCGTCAAATGATCGGTGCTACCGACCCGACAAAGGCGGACAAGGGAACTTTGCGCGCAGACTTCGGAACATCGACACAGTCAAACGCTGTTCACGGCTCCGATAGCCCAGCTGCTGCAAAGCGTGAAATCGCTCTTATTTTCAACTAAAATTGGGTTTGTGGGTGCTTTCAATAGCACCCACAAATAATTTATGAAAGTCGTCTTATATCAACCTCAGATTCCCCCCAACACCGGCAACGTCGTCCGCACCTGTGCCGTGACAGGCACCGACTTGATTTTGGTGAAACCTCTCGGTTTCAGCACCAACGACCGTTGGTTAAAGCGTGCCGGCCTCGACTATTGGGAAGGAGTCAACGTGCAAGAGATCGATGATTTCGAAGCTTTTGTTGACAGCCATCCCGATTGCTATTTTTTTTCCAGTCACGCCACAAAATTGTACACAGATGTTGTATACAACGAAAATAGTGTTTTAGTATTTGGTTCTGAAACATCAGGGCTTCCCAAATGGGTTGCAGAACGCTTCCCCGATCGTTTGGTAAAAATTCCGATGAAAGACAACGTTCGCTGCCTGAATTTGGCAACGTCCGTGGGGATTGGCGTCTACGAGGCCGTCCGACAAGGTGTTGGACAATTAGGCTAGGAATTGTCCAATCCCAATGGTGTCAACTTAAGCACTTATGTCGACCTTTCAGGCCTCTATTGTTATTTTGACTCTAACCCAGGCCTACGC
>CAMFKA010000114.1 GCA_945957185.1 uncultured Chlamydiaceae bacterium
ATCTACACTCGACTAGTCGTCGGCAGCGTCAGATGTGTATAAGAGACAGTAGCTACACAGCGCTCTAAATTTAACAAAGGAAAGCTAGCTCAAGAGCGACAATTAAGACTAGAAAGTATTGGAATAATTTGGGATCCCTATACTGCGTCTTGGGAGGAACAATTTGCTGCGTTAGAGAAATTTAAAGCGGCACACAATCACTGCAATGTGCCTAAAGAATATCCAGAAAATCCTCCTCTTGGCGCGTGGGTATCAAAGCAACGAAAGCTTTTTAATCAAAAGAAACTATCCCCTGAGCGCATTGAAAGACTTGAAAAAATTGGGATGCTTTGGCATCCAAGACTTTCTCGATGGGATAAAAATTACAATGAATTAGCCATGTTTAAAGACCAACACGGCCATTTCAATATCCTTAAAATACATCCAGAAAAAACAAATCTTGATCATTGGATGAAAACGCAACGAACTTTTTATAACAAAGATAAGTTATCAAAAGAGCGAGTACAGAAACTCGAAGCAATAAATTTTGTTTGGGATCCTTTAAACACAGAATGGGAGGCTTTGTATACGGCACTCTGCGATTTCCAAAAACAGTCAGGACATTGTAAGGTTCCTGCTCGATATCCATTGAACAAAAAGCTCGCAACTTGGGTGAGCTTGCTGCGTATGGCCTTTCATGAGGGAAAATTGCCTCAAGAGAAAATAACTCGTCTTCAAATGATTGGATTTGATTGGGATCCTTTTGAAACAGCATGGGGTGAAAGCTTCATAAAGTTATGCCAGTTCAAAGATTCAAACGACCACATGAATATCTCTTCGACAAACATCACAACCAAACCATTAGCTAATTGGGCGAGCGACCAAAGAAAGCAGTATAAGATTGGAGAGTTGTCTAAAGACAAAACTATGAAGCTAGAAACTCTTGGCTTTATCTGGGATCCAATAGAGGAGACTTGGCAATCAAATTTTACATTACTTTGCGAGTTTAAAGAACTTTATGGGCATTGTAACGTTCCTCAAAAATCAGAAGATAATGCGCCATTAGCTGCTTGGGTCAATAGGCAAAGAACAGAATATAAAAAGAAAGCCCTTTCGTCTGAGCGTGCTTTAAAATTAGAAAAAATCGGTATTGTTTGGGATTTTCATGCAAAAAACTAATCGATTAGAGGGCATTGTTGTTTCAGAAGATTTAAATTCAGTTTGGGATGAAATGTACACTGAATTATGTAAGTTTAAGAAAGCAAACAAACACTGTAATGTCCCAAAGAAATACCCCGAAAATCAAAAGTTGAGTTCGTGGGTCGGGAAGCAGCGCATGCAATATAGTAACGGAAAATTGTCTACGATTCGAATTGAACAACTTAATCAACTTGAATTTATTTGGAACACGTTACATTCATTATGGGAAGATCTATTTATAGAATTATGCGAGTTTAAGCAGAAGAATGGTCATTGCACTGTGCCTAAAGGATATGAACAAACACAAAAACTGTCTAATTGGGTAAACGTTCAACGAAATATGTTCAAAAAAAACAAACTATCCAAAGAACGCATTGAAAGGCTTGATGGATTAGGTTTTGTTTGGAACCCAATTTCAAGTATTTGGGAAGAAATGTTTGAAAAACTATGTAATTTTAAACAAGAGAATGGGCACTGCAATATTCTTAAGTCTGCAGTGCCTGATTTAAGCAATTGGGTTACCCATCAACGTGCTTTATTTAAGAAAGGATCGCTACCTTCTGCACGTGCTCAAAAGCTCGAAGAAATAGGAATTAAATTAAACCCTTATGAAAACCAATGGGAAACAATGGCAGCGGAATTATGCCAATTTAAGAAGGAAAACGGCCATTGTAATGTGTCACAAAAATCTGAGAAAGATTCGGGGCTGGCGAGATGGACTAGAAGGCAAAGGAACTCATATAAAAATGGTCTTTTGACTCAAGAACGAATTTCTAGACTTGAACGGTTAGGTTTTACTTGGGACGCCATAAATGACACTTGGGAAAGTCTCTATAGAGAATTGGTGACATTTAAAAATGACAGAGGGCATTGCAACGTCCCGCAATTCTTTCCGACAAATCCAAAGCTGGGAGTATGGGTAGCGCATCAACGCGACTATTATAGGCACGGAAAATTATTAGCTGAGCGTATTGATAAACTGCAAAAAATAGGGTTTTGTTGGGACCCTTACAATGCGGTAAGAGAGGAGATGTTTAAATCCTTATACGAGTTTCAAAAAGAAAACGGGCATTGTAATGTACCGGCTCATTATCAAAAAAATATGAAATTAGGTAGATGGATCGAAAGACAAAGACAGTCTTATAGAAGTGGTAAACTATCTAAAGAACTAATGGAGCGATTTGAAAAATTAGGGTTTGTTTGGAATCCTATGCGAAAGAAGGATAGTATTGAATGACCCATTCCCAGAAGATAGATGATACACTTGTACGCCGCTTAGTTGCGGCGCAGTTCCCAGAATGGAAAGATCTACCTATCAGGCCCGTCGCGCGCAGCGGCTGGGACAATAGAACCTTTCATCTAGGCGAGCACATGCTAGTGCGAATGCCTAGCTCCGCAGACTATGCACTACAGGTCGAAAAGGAACAGAAATGGCTACCAAAGCTGGCTCCTCTTCTGCCCCTTCCGATCCCAGAACCCTTGGCAATCGGAGAGGCAGGACATGGCTATCCTTTTAGATGGTCGATCTATCGATGGCTTGATGGAGATACCGCTGCGTCTGCACATATAGCCGATCTGTGCGAATTTGCGATTAGTCTTGCTCAATTCCTTACTGCTCTGGAACACATCGATCCAACGGGTGGACCTCTTTCTGGACCGCATAGCTTTTATCGAGGTGGATCTTTAACGAACTACGACGCAGAGACACGACAGACTATTGCAGCCTTGAAAGACAAGATCGATGTCGACGGAGCAACAGAGGTCTGGGAATTTGCGCTTGCATCTACTTGGAATAGATCACCAGTTTGGGTACATGGCGACGTCAGCGTCGGTAATTTGCTGGTGCAAGAGGGGAAGCTAAGCGGGGTCATCGATTTTGGACAGCTGACCATCGGAGATCCTGCCTGCGATTTAGCGATCGCCTGGACGCTGTTTAAAGGTAAAAGTCGAGAAGCCTTCCGAACAACACTTATGCTCGATCCAGAGACATGGGTCCGTGGCCGGGCTTGGACATTATGGAAAGCTCTACTCATCGCATCTGGTCTCACCGGCACAAATGCCATTGAAGGTGAGCAATGTTGGTCAATCATTAACGAGGTGCTCGCTGACCACAAAAACAGTGCCTAAGAACGAATATAGAGTATTTTTGTTATTCCTCAAGTGCTGCCTTTAATGCTCATGACCTTGATACTACGATGATTCCTAAAGAAGACAAAGCTCTAATTTAGTATAGTGTAGCCGTCCTTCCACAAACCATTTAACCAAAAGGAAAATCAAATGGAGACTGTTGTCGAAGCATCATCAACTCATGGAGTTATATTTACTATAATGATGTTTATGGGATATGCCATAGCATTTTCATATCTATTTATTGCTCTAACTAAAAAAGATATCAAATATTTAAGAAAGGACAACGAACGTTCTCTTCAATATTTTGAAGAAAGAGTAGAACGCGATTTAAAACGTCTACGAGACGAAAATAATGATTTGAGAAACGAGCTGCGTAACCTAGTTAATAAAAGTTAGTGGGGGTTATTAATGGGTGCAGGAACTTTCGCTATTGTAATGTTAGGCCTATGGTTGTTGTTACGTTTGAGACGAGCAGACCTAGAAAAGCAAGTTAAAGAAAGATCAACTTTAGATGTATTGAAAAGCGTAGAAAGTAAACTTGATCAACTAATTTCAATTCAAAGTGTCAAAAATTCTTCGGAAGATGAAACTTGACGTCTGGCCGTCTGGTAAGAAATTCCTTTTTCTTGCTGCCAATTACTCCCCTTTGCTAAGATAATCATCAATTGCTTGACCGCAATCTTTGTAAATGCCCTTGAATGGGTTTTCCCTTGAACTGGGATCCTGAATCTTGAATGAAAAACTAAGGTTGAATCCGGGTAGTCGCTTCTACGCAACTATTTACAATAAATAAATTTAACAAATTTTAAGGATTACACTCATGAAATCAAAATTATCTTTTGCAAGCGCATCCCTTCAAAAAATTAACATTGAAGCGGATTCAATAATTTCTAACCATCTCCAAGATTTGGATCGTATTTCCAATGACTTAAAAGCATTGGAAGAAAGATTAAAAATAGCCGGGATTCCATTTACTTTTTTATACGTCTTATCTTCAGAACAGAGAAGATATGAAAGAACTGCATATCAGACCATGTCTCCGTACGATGAATTTCCATATACTGGAGAATTTATTGAATATACGGATAACTGCTTAGTTTGGGGGAAAAACGAAGCCGGTGAATATCGCCTTAGCTTTAATGTTTTTTGCACTGAAAATGAAATTGAAAAATATAATGGTGATGGAGAAAAAGTTTATGAAAGGATAAGGGACGAAGGAGAGCCTAAGTTATCTACTTCGAAACCATTAATTGAAACTAAATCTCACTTTCGATTGAAAATCGAAAATGAATTACCTGCTTTCTATAAGATGGTGATTGAAGCGCTCCGCTCAAAGAGAGATCAAGATCGAGTTGTTGAATACTCGCCAAATTATAATCAACCGTTCAAAGATGCCAAAATTGATCCAAATCCTTCTTTGCCCTTCTAAATGAAGTAAGCGGCTCGAAATTTATCGAGCCGCTTTTAAATTTTAGTAATGTTCAATATAATCTTTCCGTTTTAACGCTATAATATTTTCATAATCCCTCTAAACTCGAGAAAGCCTATGACATCCCATACTGAAAGATTTCCCTCTGACATTCAGATAACAATTGAAGACTTTAAAAACTCGGGATGGGAGGAAGCTTTTCAAGGTAATGGATTGAAATGCCCCGCTTCAATTTCAGAAATTTTAGCTAAAAAGGGACAAAAAGCTGCCGAAGAAAATAAGATGCCTCAAAGTAAGGTGCTGTGGCTCTTAGCAGATATCTGCTCTATGATGCTACAGCCATCAAGCGTGAATGAACCGTTCAAGCCTTGTTTTACAAGTCGTACACAGAGATCCGCTGTTACCAATGACTTCAGTGAAGAAGACATCGATTATTTTCTATTGATCCTTCCAGCTATTGCCGAGCCGTGGTTAAAAGCGCGTATTTCTGACTTGAGCTGGCTTAGACGGCGCTCTAGGACAGATCTAGCTCTGGTAGCAATAGATTCATATTTGACTGCTCCAATTACCCTTGAATCGTTCGTAGGAGATGGAAGCAACTGTTGGATGAGGGCTGTTCAGCTAACCCGCCTATTAAAACATGCTGCTGGTGAAAGGATCAAGGATATCCAGAATAGAATTCTGGAAGTGCTACTCCGTTCAACAGAAAAAGATGGTTTTTTAGCTAGATGGCTTTCAAATCTATTGAAAGCGTATGGGCTAGGGATTAGCTTTGAAAATGAAATCGCAGAAAAGCTTATTTCACTTGCCGAAGCATTTAAAGCACAAAAAGATTTTCATCGTGCCCGGGAATACTATGACCCGGCTTCATATTGGTTCTCCAAAGCAAATAAAGAAAATGAATCCTTCAAAGCAATAGCATATCAGGCAGAAGCATGGAATGTAGAAGCTGAGATGTATGAACTCTCTGAAAATTTTCAGGGGGCAGCGCATTGTTTAGAAAATGCCATTCAAACTTATCGCTCTATCCCAAATAAGCATAGAGCCATCCTTGGAATAGAAAAAAAACTTTCTCAATTACAGTCACAGCTTCATATAACAGGAAAACGTGCTGCCGAAAATATGACTCCTATTTTCATTCCGTTGCCGGACAATTCAGGTATGGTGGCTGAATCAAGGCTTTTGATCCATGGAAAACCTCCTCTCGATGCATTGAAAATCCTAGCTAATCTTTATCCAGGAGCAAAAAAAGCAAAAATACGTGAATCTGCAGAGCAAGCATTAACCCAATTTCATTTTGGCTCCTTTTTTGGCTTATCTGTCAGATCCCATGATGGACGTATTATAGCAAAAACTCCAGGTATAGCCAACGTCGCTAAAGGCTCTAAAGAATATGAAGAAGCCGTTTGGAAAGAAATGCTTCAAACCTATTATTTTGAAGTAGGCTCAGTAGTTCCGGGAAGAATACTTCCTGCTTTAGAGGCAATGATCGTTGAGCATCGACTTCAAGAAAGAGATTTTACCTCTTTTTGCAGCCAATCCTCTATCGTTCCTCCAAGTAGATCTTTAGCTTTTGGCAAAGCACTCTTTGCTGGATACGATTTAGACTTTGATTCTGCTATCCATAGGCTCGTGCCACAAGTAGAAAACATGGTTCGATACCATTTAAAAGCTGCCGGAATTGTTACCACGATCCTTGACAGAGAAAGCATAGAAATGGAAATTAATTTAAGCGCTTTATTAGACAAACCAGAAGCTTTATTGATCTTTGGTGAAGACCTGATATTTGAAATGAAAGCGTTATTCTGTGAAAGTCGTGGACCGAATTTCCGGCACCATTTTGCACATGGACTACTCGAGGATAGCGACTTCTGTTCTGTTTATGCGATATATGCTTGGTGTTTCACTCTAAGGCTCGTATTCAATGTTTTCTGGAATACTAGTCGAAAAGAATAAACCTACGCTACGCAGTTGACTTGCACTTAAATTTCTTAATCTGTCTCTGATATTCTGATTGACAATTCCATCCTTTTGGTACAATATTACGGATATAGATGAATAAGTCAGAGGTTTTGGACCATGTCAACTAAGACAAAAATAGAGGAAGCAGCTGAAGCTTTTCGCAAAGCTGGGGGCATTCTTACGATGTCTGAGGCGATACAATTG
>CAMFKA010000115.1 GCA_945957185.1 uncultured Chlamydiaceae bacterium
AGCCCTGCTGCGATTGGGTGGGAGAAGGTGGCGCCGGACACTATGTGAAAATGGTGCATAATGGAATCGAATACGGCGATATGCAGCTGATTTGCGAATCGTATGATTTGTTGGAAAAAGGGCTTTCTCTGACTTCTGAAGAACTCCATACCGTCTTTAAAAGCTGGAATGAAAGAGAGCTCAATAGCTATCTCATTGAAATCACAAGCCATATTTTTGCCACAAAAGACACCGATGGCGCCCCGTTGATCAATAAAATTTTGGATGTCGCGGGTCAAAAAGGAACAGGAAAATGGACTGTTGAAGATGCGTTAGAAATGGGAATGCCTTTGACGTTGATTTCTGAAGCAGTTTTTGCAAGATGTCTTTCCGCAATTAAACCGGAAAGAGTTATCGCTGCCAAAGTGTTGAAAGGACCCTCTCCGAAAATTGACAAAGAAAAAAACACATTCATCGGACAAGTTGAGCAAGCACTTTACGCCTCAAAGATGATCAGCTACGCGCAAGGGTTTATGTTGATGCGGCAGGCCGCAAACGAGTACCACTGGAATCTCAACTACGGCGCAATCGCTTTGATGTGGAGGGGAGGTTGCATCATCCGCAGCAGTTTCCTAGGAAAAATTAAAGAGGCTTACGATAAAAATCCGCAGCTGCAAAACCTGATTCTCGACCTTTATTTTACTGCTCAAATTGAAAAAGCACAGGTAGGTTGGCGTCAAGTTGTCGCAGCTGCCGCCATTTCCGGCATTCCTACTCCTTGTATAGGAACAGCCTTGGCGTTCTACGACGGTTACCGCAGCGAAAGGCTGCCGGCGAACTTGTTGCAGGCACAACGTGACTATTTTGGAGCGCACACTTACGAAAGAATCGACCGTCCGCGAGGAGAATTTTTCCATACGAATTGGACGGGGACGGGAGGAAACGTAAGCTCGACCACATACAACGTTTAACCTTAGTGGTGTGTTGCATACATGATTTTGGCTAAGGTCTTAATTGTTGGATTTTTTCTTTTCAAAGATTGATATAAAGTCGATCTTGGCAAGTCCGCATCTTTAAGGAACTTAGATTTGTTTAAAGCATACAAGTGATCTTCAATGATCTCCATGACACCCTCAGGGTCGTTTTCTATAAGACACTGCATGATTGCAGAACCAATCAAATCAGGGTCTAACAGATTTGCAACAGGATTCATTTCTGTAATGTTGGCGTCTTCTCTAATTGTGGTTTTGGAGGCCTCTTTTGTTCTCATATTAGTCGTATTTCGTTTAGGTCTTAGTAACTTTGAGGTAGATAGTCTTCGCTTTTGAGACGTCTTTACTTTGTCCATTTTTATTTCCCCCTAGTAGCAGCAAAATTTTTTTTTCTGGGATGTAAGCATAGTAAATACGTCTTCCATCATTCCAACGCAACTCCCATACTTTATCCTTTAATTCTCCCTTTTCGTAGAACGAGATCGATTTATGATCACCAAAATACTCTTCGTATTTTATCATCGAAAGTCTTTTGTTAATTTGAACTTGTGATCGCGGTGGTTCGTTGTTAATCCATTCGCTAAATTCGGGTGTTTGTAAGATGCGGTATCTATCGTGGTTCATAACTAAATTGTCCGTTATAACGGACAATTTAGCAAGATAAATCTTACTCCTACCTAGGAAGCATTAAAGTCCAAATACCAATTCGTTAGATATTGGTAGATAATTGGTATTTGATCAGAGGTTCAAGGCTTATTTTTTGATACGTTGAATTAATAAAGAGAGATTTTGCGGGGCCACATAAACATGAGTTTTTCCCTTTTTATGCATTTCAAGTAGATTTTTATCGTGTAAGTCTTGTAGGTCATGTCTAGCGGTGTCATAAGCAATGCGGTGACTATTTCTATGTGCTTCTATCGTATAATGAGCACCCGGATGCCTTAAAGCGTGAGCTAACAACCCCTCCTGTCTATAATTAAAGTGTCCATCAGATCTGACTAAGGACTCCACTGTGTTCAGTTCATTTGCCTTTCGATTGACATAATTATGAAGAGACTTGATCGATTTACGTATCACATCAATTTGATGAATAATAAAATAGGTTAAATCGTTTTGGTCCGTTTCCGTGTAAAGAAAAGCTTCGCCATATTTAACCGGAGCTTTTAAAATAATTTCCGAAATCGAAATAAATTCAAAAAGCCAATATCCATGACGTAGCATAAACCAGTAAAACAACGCACGAGCTGTTCTACCATTTCCATCAACAAAAGGATGATCGTAGGCCAACCAAAAATGAAGAATAATCGCGCGAATTACCGGATGAATGAATTGGGTTGGAGTCTTTCCGTTTGCAAAATCGCACATTGCCTCCAGCCTTTTATTTAGCTCATTAGCTTGTGGTGGATTATGCAATACATCTCCTGTCATAGCGTCTACAACAACAATCAATTCTTCTTCGGTTCTAAATCTTCCCGCGGCATCGGCTTTCTCTAAAGTTTCTTCCGTAATCATTTTATGAATTTCGAACACTAGTTCTCTGGATAAGGGACGATCCTTCCACCTTCTGATTTGTTCCATGGTGTAAAAATTGTTTAATATCATTTGTTCGCTTTTATCTCTGGCCGGGCGACCGGATCTCAACATTTCTTTAGCAACGCGACGAGTTGTCGAAGCTCCTTCAATCTGACTGGAAGTGATAGCCTCTTCTACAAGAGAGTGAACTATATACTGATCGCGCGTATGAGGGTTGATAATGACTTCCGGTATTTCAATGGACCCTCCTGCTCCCAAGTCGATATGATGCAACTGCTCCAAAACGCTGTCTGTAAGGTTGTATGAGAAAAAATCTTTATTTTCTTTATCGTTTAACGGAATTGACTTCATTCCTATCATTCGATGCAGCTTGATTCCTGCCCACCATTCCTCGCTAGTTAAACCAATTGGAGGATTTATGTGTCTTAAAATATCCCAGTGTCTATATTTTCCTTCAGCTTCTGTCTTTTTTCCTTCTGTACGGATCAATTCAAATTTTTGACGAGAATTAGGAATGTTAAAAATTTTATCGAAAAGATTGGGTGGCTTGCGGGGCATTTTCATATAATTTTTCACCTAAATGTTTGAATTCATTGTAACACAATAGCCTCCGCAACGTCAAATACCAATTCGTTAGATATTGGTAGATAATCGGTATTTGCAAAGACACGGCTGTCATTCTCTGCGATCTCGCTGGTTCAGTCGTTTAAATCGTTGACAAACTTCAAAAATTGGACATGATGCGAGATATAGTGGAATATTTTAACAAGGGGTGTTGTTATGGAGTCCGAAAAACCAGATCTCGTCTTAGTACGCTCAGTCTTAGACGTTCAAACATTCAAAAAACATTGGGGTTGGTTCCTGGCATTCGGGATCTTGCTCGTCATTCTTGGAATCATCGCTGCCGGAGCTTCCGTTTATACAACGTTTTTATCTGTTGTTCTCTTGGGAGCTCTCCTCGTCGTCGGCGGAATCACAAAAATTGGTTACGCTCTTTGGCTTCGTCGTTGGACAGGCTTCATTCCCACACTTTTAGTCGGTATTCTCTACGTCGTCGTCGGCGGATACACACTTTATCACCCAACAGCGTCGGCAATTGCGATTACGTTGCTGATCGCGATTCTTTTTTTGATCAGCGGAATTTTCCGAGTGGCCAGTTCCTTGACTTTGCAATTCGAAAATTGGGGATGGGTGCTTTTTAGCGGTTTAGTTTCCATCGCATTAGGGTCTATGATTCTGTCCGAATGGCCAGAAAGTGGACTTTGGGTGTTGGGATTATTCGTCGGTATCGACTTGATTTTCTCAGGGTGGACGTGGATATTCCTTTCTCTCGGAGCAAGAAATCTCCAAGTGAAATAATAAACCTGATATAATTCCGCTTTGGTAGTCAAAAAAAGGAAATGACTTGGAAGCGGATACTTATCAAAAGAAGACAACTTCCGCCTATATTTGGACTCACGTGTTGAACACCCCCTTCTGGGCGGTGTTCAACTTGTTGACCTTTATCTTGTACAAAGATCTTCAGGCGTCGCTTTTCCAAATCACCGTGATGATCATTGTCAAGCCTGCCAGCTCGCTCGTTGCCCTCTATTGGGGCGCCCACGTCAATCAAAGAAGAGATAGGCTGCGCGCAAATTTGGTTTGGGGCAGAATTCTGAGCCATATCCCATTTTTCTTTTTTCCTTTTGTTGATAACGTCTGGTACTTTATTTTCTGTTTCGGGTTCTACATGGTTCTCGCAAGAGGGCAGGTGCCTGCGTGGATGGAAATTTTAAAGCAAAATGTTCCCGAAGGAAAAAGAGAAAGACTATTTTCTTATGTGTCTAGCTTTGGATACCTCGGCGGAGCCCTTATCCCTATCGTATTAGGGATGGTGATGGATGACTATCCCGATTCGTGGAGATGGCTTTTCCCTATCATCGCGCTGATATCAATGGCGGGAACATTTTATAAAATTGGAATTCCCATCCGCGACGAAATGTCCTCCATCCCTCCAAAATCGACTATTGGTCTCGGCACTGCTTTTATAAAGCCGTGGAAAGATGCCTGGAGACTACTTACTAATCGTCCCGACTTCGCAAGTTACCAAATCGGGTTCATGTTGGGAGGTACTGGGATGATTTTGATGCAACCGGCGTTGCCCGAATTTTTTATGAACGGCCTCAAATTAAGCTATACGGAACTCGCAGTTGCTATGGCTTTGTTTAAAGGGATCGGATTCGCAGCCACATCGCCGTTTTGGGCGGAAAAATTGCGTAAAATCGATATCTATAAATTCAATTCCCAAGTGACCTTTCTCGCGTCGTTATTCCCCATTTTCCTTGTCTGCGCACAATTTTATTCTCCACTCATCTATATCGCCTACCTTTTTTATGGAATGATGCAAGCGGGCAGTGAAATGAGCTGGCACCTCTCTGGTCCTATTTTTTCTCGAGATGAAGACAGCTCCCTCTATAGCAATATTAATGTCTTGACCGTTGGGCTCCGCGGATGTATTGTTCCCGCTCTGGGGTCATTGTTGCTGTTTGAGATGAGTCCCGTCTATGTTTTGTGCATCGGTGGCGCTTTATGCCTCTTATCAACAGCAAAAATGATCTCCTGTAGCCGTCAAAGGAGCGAACTATGCAAATTTCCATTGGATCAGACCACCAGCTAACGCTAAAAGCCTTTTTTTCCTCTTTAGATCCATCAAACAAACTAGCGTTGTCTTCCAAAACTAAAAAAAGGCTCACAGATACGCGTCGCTTCATCCAACATTTGTTGCGTCAAAAGATCACTGTTTATGGATTGACGACAGGGTTTGCTGATCTGCGAGACCGCTCTGTCAACCCTGATTCAGCTTCCGAATTGTCTTTGAATCTGATTCGCAGCCACGATGCAGGAATCGGAGAGCTCTTACCTAGCGATATTGTCCTCGGAGCAATGATTTTGCGGGCAAATTCTCTTGCCAAAGGACACTCCGGATTTGAACTCAAAAGCCTTGAAACCCTTTTGAAAATGATTGAACATCGAATTATTCCCGAAATACCCTGTACAGGGTCTTTGGGAGCTAGTGGAGACCTTGCTTTCTTAGCAAGGTTGGGAATGGCGATGTGCGGAGAAGAGGTTCCTGTAGTATGTGAAGGGAAAAAAACGACAGCTAAACTAGCACTAAAGAAATTTGCGATTGCTCCTTTCAAACCCTCTGCAAAGGAGGGGTTGGCCTTAACAAATGGCACCGCATTCATGGCTGCAGGGTTGGCGTTGGCATACAGAGACACAGAAATACAGTTTAAAACAATGCTAGATCTGATGGGACTATTTTTAAATGCAGTAAAGGCAACGCCTGCTGCATTTAGCGATTGTCTCCAGCAGGTGAGGGGACATCCGGGTCAAATTCATATCGCAAATGAATTTCATAAACGGCTACAGGGATCTCCATTTCAAAATCCCAAAAAAATACAAGACGACTACTGCATTAGATGTTTACCTCAATTGCTTGGGCCAAAATGGGATCTCATCAAATCATTCCGATCGACAATTGAACGAGAACTCGATGCTGCAACCGATAATCCTCTGATTTTTCGCGGCAAAGAGATCACTCCAGATGTGCCAATGGCAAATCGCTACAATTTTGAAGGTGAGGAGTGGGCAGTGTTATCGGGAGGGAATTTTCACGGAGAAGTGATCTCAACAATCTGCGACGCCATCGTCGCGGCACAGGCGAAGGCAGCACTGATTTTGGAAAGACAGATCACCTACATGTTGAATCCGTTGCGAAATAAAGGGGTTTTACCCATTTATCTGATTCCCACGCAAGCGAACGAAGGGCTGCATTCGGGATATATCATCACTCAATACACCGCCAACGCGTTGACGCACAAGATCTGTTTGCTGGCAGCACCTGTGCAGCCGTTTAATTTGACCAGCGGAAATGAATCGGAAGATATCGTGAGCTATGGTGCGACTGCTGTGGAGAGATTGAGAGATCAAAATCAACTGCTAAAGCAGCTTTTAGCGATTTATGCAACGGTGGTCATGCAAGCATATGCACTGCAGCGGGAATACATTCCTAAAAAATTGCTGCGGGGAGCATGGTGTGAGAAATTTTATGAAGCAGAGCTCAAAAAAACGGGGCTTTCGTATCCTTTTACGAGCGACATGCCATTCCAATCCAGGTATGAGCAGCACATGAATATCTAAAATAGTCTTTGTTGCATAAATAACCACTGAGCCAGTGAGATCACAGAGGGGGGATGAGCCGGTGAGAGTTCAATGTTCATTACGTGAATGAGCATTTAATTCTAATAAATGAAAATCACGATGTCTTTATTATAATTGAATGATATGATCCTGTCTCTTATACACATCTCCGAGCCCACGAGACCGGAGCCTATC
>CAMFKA010000116.1 GCA_945957185.1 uncultured Chlamydiaceae bacterium
GTCCAAAGTTCTGCTCCATTTGCTGCTGTTGTTGCAGCAAAGAAAAGTTGTGAGCCCATTTTTGTCAATGATGTGACTGTGTCGCTTGCACTTGCTCGGATATCTTTCACCTGAACAGTTCCGTCAGAAGTTCCATCCGACTTCCACAACGAGGCATCACTACCATTTGTAGCAATAAAGTAGAGGTTTCCATCTAACTCTGTCAGATTTGTTGGGGTGCTGGAGCCGGTTCCTGCGTTGATGTCTTTGACCATCGCCGTTCCTGCTGCAGTGCCGTCCGTTTTCCACAACTCAACTCCTGCTGCTGTAGTGGCTGTAAAAAACACATTCGATCCCACTTGCGTGAAGTTAGCGGGACTTGAATTAGCACCTGAATAGATGTCAGCCACACGATAAGGAGCATCTAAGACACCGCTCCAATCGCTCATTGCTGTACTATCAAAATAGCGATCGAGAGCATTGACATTCCCGATCTCTAGCATCCAGTTTCCACCGAGATCTGCGCTACCTGTTTTGTCTAACGATGCATTCAGTGAAACGTAGTGATCAGCACTTGCATTATCGATAGCATTGTCAAGAGCGGTGATCAGTTGAAGACCTTCCGTGTTAATACCCACATTACAAGAGAGGATATCGATCGATCCCCCGTTTTGTACCATTCCACCGACTGATCCCCAAAATGACTGCAACTCGGAATTGTCTTTCAAACTCTGTAGACTCACTAAAACATCGCTCGTCAACGCAAATTTACCGTCGGCACCCATCATGGCAAAGCCGATGCTGGAAGCTTTTTCACCTCCAAGAGAATCTGAAATTTTTTGAGCTAAATCTGTGAGGGAAGAATTGAAATCGTAGATAAACGTTGTTTGCCCTTTTTCATGGGCAGCGTTTACAAGATCGGAAGCGTGGTCGATTTGAGAGGAGATGACCAATAAACGCCCATCAACGGCTTCGTTATTACCCATTGGGCCATGATCGCCGGATTGCGCTTGTTTTTGAGCAGCCTGATCTTGTTGTGCCTTTTCTGCGTTTGCATGCTCGGCCTCATAGCCGTTCGCAACAGTCGCAGCAGCTGCCGCATCCAGTAGAATTCTTTCTTCTAAAGGTTCCAGCTTTAGCTTCATACAAACCTACACATTAAAATGTTAAAGACAAACAGGCACACTCTTCTAACCTCAATATATCACAATTAAAATTATTTTTTACCTTCTGAAAAGAAGAAAAATATAAAGAAATGGAGCGCCAAGGGAGAGGCCTTAACAATAATCAAAATCTACCACCAAAAATCGTTTTTCTCAATTTGGGTGGTAGATAATGAAGTATGAAAATCTACCACCAAAAATCGTTTTTCTTGATTTGGGTGATAGATTTTGATATAATCAGAACCATAGCAAACTTAATTTACCATGGAGCCTTATCGTGCAGTCATCTTCTCGTTTCATTGGACGTCAAGCCGAATTAGCAAGACTTCAGGGGCTGTTAAGCAAACAAAGCTCGAGCTTAGTGGTAGTAAGAGGGCGACGTCGAATTGGTAAAAGCCGGCTGCTTAAAGAGTTTGGAAAGCAAATGAAAAGCTTCTTTTTTTCTGGATTACCCCCGAGTTCCAATAAAAAAACCACTGATGCAGATCAAAAAAAAGAATTTGTCAATCAACTCCAACAGCAAGGGATCCCTGGCGTCAACCCTGATGATTGGAGTAATCTCTTTTGGCATTTGGCACAATGCACAAGAGAAGGACGGGTTCTTATCGTGTTCGACGAAATTTCTTGGATGGGAAGCAAAGACTCCAACTTTCTTGGAAAACTGAAAAATGCCTGGGATCTTTGGTTTAGCAATAATCCTCAGCTTGTTCTTGTTCTTTGTGGATCGATATCATCGTGGATCGAAAAAAACATTCTAAGCAGCACCGGATATCTTGGAAGAATCGCTCTAGACTTACAAATCGAAGAGTTGCCTTTGGTAGAATGTAATGCCTTCTGGCAACCTAATGAAAGTCGCATTTCATCTTATGAAAAATTTAAAACACTTTCAGTGACCGGCGGCGTTCCCCTTTACCTCGAACTCATTAGACCCGAACTATCAGCAGAAGAAAACATTCGAGAGCTTTGTTTTATGCGGGGAGGTCTTCTTGTTCGCGAATTTCAACAAATTTTTTCCGATCTTTTTTCACGTCGTAGTGATGCTTATAAAAAGATAGTGGAAAGTTTGTCTTCAGGACCAAAGGATCTTAAAGAAATTTTTGAGCAACTTAAAACAGGAAAAAGCGGAATCCAGCATGATTATCTTAACGATTTAGTTACCGCAGGATACGTAAAAAAAGACTTCACATGGCATTTAAAAACCGGGCGCAACGGAAAATCCTGCAAATATCGTCTGAGCGATAATTATCTTCGTTTTTATCTCAAATACATATCGACAAATCAGCTACAGATTGAAAATGGATTATTCGAATATCCCACCCTAACCTCCTTTCCTGGATGGGAAACTATCATGGGACTACAGTTTGAAAACCTTGTTGTTCATAATCGCAAAATCATTTGGAAACTGCTTGGAATTACGCCTAGCGATATTCTCATGGATGGACCATTTTTTCAAACCCATACAAAAACTCAGAATGGATGCCAAATTGATTATTTAATCCAAACACGCTTTCATACACTCTACATGTGCGAAATAAAATTTTCGAAAGACCCCATCAGCATCAATATCGTTGAAGAGATGGAAACAAAACGTCGGAATCTAAAAATTCCGAAACATCATTCTATTCGCCCTGTGCTAATTCACGTTAACGGTGTTGATAACAGACTGTTAGACACTCGTTATTTTGACAAGATCATCGATTTCGGAGAGTTATTAGGCGGTTCTTGATAGTTCATCGTGCAAAAGAGTACCTCGAAAAAAGACATCACCACCCCTACTTTTCGCCCTCTTCCTGGATGGCTTTAAGAATCTCGTTGCGGACGGTTTGATCGTTCACACCGCCGGATCCAAATTCAAGCGCGGTAGCGGCGTTTTCGTCATTTAACATGAAGGCTGCAACAGTGATGCCCGTTCCGTCAGCGGGGAGCTCTTCTTCAGGGAGAGCGGTAACAGGCTCTTCATTAGGAGTCTCTTTCTTTTTGGAAGCACGTTTTTTGGAAGGCTTGGGGTTATCACCTGTAAATCGTTGAATCTCGGAATCATCATCTATTTTTTTCATCCATGCCTCCAAGTAAAGAGGAAGCGCTACGGCTTCCATCCTTATTCTAACTCTACAAATATTTCAGGTGAAACAAAATTAGTGAGCTAACGCATATTCGTTTTCTTTTGGTTCCTCTCCGGCGACAAAGAATCGCGGAACTCCCATCGCGTTATTGAGACGCTCGAGAGAGAACATCACTTCCGCATAGGAAGTGAGAAGTTGGGTCTCCGTCATCAGAGCATCCAAAGCATACGATAGCGCCATACTTTTTGCTGTGTCCCCTCGCAGCGCTCCCCGTCCGGTAGCTTCAGCAAGATGAATTTTAGCTTCGGTAAGCTCTTTCATGATCATGTAAGTTTCGATTGCCTCATAGTAAGCTAAGTAAGCAATACGCACTTGCGTGATGACAGCCATCGAAAAGGCTATCCTTTGTTGAACGATCAAGTCCTTGTTAAGCTTAGCAATCTCAAAGTCGGTCATTCTTTCCGGCAAGCGGAACAAATCCCAGGAAACTCTCAGCCCGGCGGATAGCCAGTGGTTGTAGATCAAGAACTTGTTAGTATCCCAGAAGTCGCCGGAGAAAAATGCAACACCGGGAATAGCGCTTAGCATCGCGATTTTGACATCGTCAGCTTTCACTAACTCTTGTAAATCCCCTGAGTAAAGCTCGGGGCGATACATCATGGCATACTCTTCTATCGTTTCGATAGGCAGAAGATCTGCGTACAGAGGAAATTCTTTCTCATGAGGGATTTCAAACGAACTTCCGGGGGGAAGACCCATCTGTTGAACCATCTCTTCGATGATATTGTAGTATTCTCTTTCGGCTCTGTAGAGATCGGGAGCATTTTTCAGAAGATCGGTTTCGATTCTAAAAGCGTCGGCCCATGAAATGATCCGTTTGTCCACGTTTTTATGAAGAGCAGCAACCATCTCGCTGACTCGTCCAACATAACCTTGATTCGCCTCTTTCGCATATCTAGCGACAACAGCTCTCCAGTAGTTTCGAACGATATCCAACACTAGTTTTTGACGCTCTTTTTCGTAGCCCATTTGTAAGATAAGAGTTTTATTGGCCTCTTGTCTAGAACGCACCATGGAAATACCGAAATCCAAAAGGTTCCATGTCAGGGAGATATCATAGCGGTTGACGTGTGTTTGAGAAGAAATGCTAGGAGGTGCAGGTGGTACAGTAGGATCTAAAGATTGAGAGAATGATCCGGTATTTTTATTACGACCGCTCAACTCTTGGTTCCAGATCAACTGAGGAAGCCATTTACGAACAGATCCACCCGTTAACTCATCTTGAATCAACACTTGCTGTTCCAATACAAGAATGTCAAGGTTCCGTTTATTCGCGATATCTATGATCTCATCTAGAGTAAGAACGACATCTTTCCACGGAGCTTCTATTGTCAAGACGGCCATATCTTCCTGCATATTTTCGAAGCGGGGAGGCCCCATTTCGACAAGTTGCTGAGAACACGCCGTCAAGAAAAAGGCTGCTGTTAAAGCAATGTAACGGATATTATCGCCCATAATTCGGATCTTCATTTTTATATTCCCAAATAATTACGAGTTGCGGACCAAGGTTTTCTGATAAGCCAATAGAAGAGGCTGACGTTTTCCCCGTAGAGGATCGCGGTTCCCTTTAACCCCAGTTTGATGTCAGGGTTTAATTCTTTAAATTCCGCTTCAGCAATAAAGCTCGAAACTTGTTTTTCGCTCATCGTCGTCGATGTTGAAATCCTTAACAATCTCGCAAGGTAGCTCTTGTTGGGGTCGATGTTCAGAAAAACTTTGATCGGTTGATTTTTATCTAACGCGATGTTGTCTGCTTCCGCCACCCAAATCTTGATTTTCACATCGTCATTTCTGGCGATCGTCATGATCCTTTCGCCAATTTTAACCGGATTTCCACGCCATTCATCGGGGTTGTCAATCAGAACAATCCCTTCGACAGGGGATCTAAAATCCAGAAATGAAGCGTTATATTTTGCGAGTTCCAGAGAGATCATTTCTTTACGGAGTTTGTTTTCTAACGTAGAGGTCTCTGACAGAGCTTTTTTGTCTTTAAATGCCTGAGACATTGCTGTAGACAGCTCGGCTTCGGCGATGGTGACGTTCTTTTCAGCGATCTGAAGGTCTTGCAAAGGCACTTTCTTATCGTATTGAAAGAGCAAGTCCCCTTTCTTCACCTGCTGTCCTCCGGTGACGCTCACCTCTTTAATCACGCCCAAAAGTGGTGCTGTAATGATGTAAGGATCGTTAGGTACAACTTCACAAGGTGCGACGACTCTTAGAGGAACACGGATGAACAGTGCAAAAAAGAGCACCGCCAAAGTTCCCAACACTGCGGGCTTTGTGAGGATTTTTTTAATCTCAAAATTGTAGCTAAACTTGTCCCAAGCAGCACCGTAGCTCTTCATCAAAAATTTCAACAGTTCGACTTCATCGTCCATCCACTGCTTTCCGGTCCAACGCTCTAACCACAAGCCGGCTTTAAGCTCCCCTTTAACAAAGATGGGAAGCCACAAGATGGAGGCGCTTTCAATTCCTTTTAGATAAGGAATTTCGGGGCGTTCTTTATCGATAATAGCTTTAGGGATGACGTGGGCGATGCCTTTATCGGGCATCTCTTCGATTACTTTTCCCCATTTTTTGGAAATAATCGCTTTAGGGTTCACTCCAACCTGTCCGGATACACCCACTAAATCGATTTTATTTTTATTAATCTTCCAAAGTACAGCTTGGCTGTACGGCAAAATTTGGATGGTGTCGTTCAGCATGGTAAAAATAAGCGCATCCATACTGTTGACGCTCATGACCTTCAACGTCAATCTGTTGATCGCTGCAAGGAGGTGTACTGCATTGACAGGTGCTTCGGCTGAACTACTCATCTTACGGTCCCTCCGTTAGGGGTTGCAGAGGACTGAACTGCAAGTGTTTTCAATGTAATTTTTCCAGACATCCCCGGTCTAATTCTTCCACTGACGTTTGGCACTTCAGCTTCCACTTTAAATTTCGCACTAGCTGGATCGATGACCGGAGCGATACGAATAATTTTCCCTTCAACAATTTCTCCTGTCTCTCTAACAGCGATTTTGACAGTTTGTCCCACAAAGAGTTTGTCGATAAATGTGGAATCAAACAACATTTTCGCCAAAAGGACTCTAGTGTCCACCACTTCGATGAGGGGTTGACCGACTTGAGGAGTTTCTGAATCGTTGACTAAGACAGAAGCGACGTATCCGGAGTAAGGAACATCGAGAGTGCAGCAATCGAGAAGGTAATTAGCCGCTGCGAGATCAGACTTCGCGGTTGCTACTGCGGATTCGAAATCGGCAACATCAAACAGAGAAGCAACTCCGTCTTCATAAAGAGCAGTCTTAGCTGTTAATCCAATCTGAGCTCTCTTTAACAACCCTTCAGCTTTGCCAACGCCGGCTTTGTAAACTTCGTCGTAAATTTGAATTAATGTTTCGTGAGGTTCAAAAGAGGCTCCCATTCTTTTGTTGATCGAGAGGATAGGTGCAGACACTTGTGCTGTGAGTAAGCTTTTTACAAGTGGATCAAAGAACACCTGCACATATGGAAGATAAACTTCTTCTGTAGATTCTTCTTCCTGTCTCTTATACACATCTCCGAGCCCACGAGACCGGAGCCTATCT
>CAMFKA010000117.1 GCA_945957185.1 uncultured Chlamydiaceae bacterium
AAAAAAATAAGGTCGAGGCCTGCAAGGCCGGCATAAAAAATGGGTAATGATTAGGCCCTTGCCCTTGCCCAAATTCTATTCGCTGCGGTCATCTTGAAGTATGCTCAAGATGACGGGGTAGCCAGGCCGTCCCCGGCCTGGTATCTCAGTGGATTTACACATACGCGAAGCTTCAAATTCAATACCAGGCCGGGGACGGCCTGGCTACCCTCTCATCTGACGCAAACTCTAATAATCGAACACTATTTTGTAAAAATTTGGGCAAGGGCAAGGGCAAGGGCAGGGGGGAAGTTACTGCTCAGCATCTGGCTTGAACCTTTTATTTTATACGCGCAAGCCATTGCTGCAAAAGCTCCGCCTGCTTAGACATTTGCCACAAATTAATTTGATACATGTTGACAAGCTCCAACGCCAATTTTTTGGCATTTTCCGTAACGTCATGCTGGCGATTGGTCACATAAGCAGCTTCAATATCACTTAGAACGCTACCTTCGTGGTCTAACACTTTTATTAGCGAGTCCACATCTTCTGTACTTAACGTCCTCAGGGCCGTTTCATACACAAAAAAAACAGCGTCATCCGCTTCGATAATCGCATTGAAAAATGGGGAGTGCTCCATTCTGACTTGCTCCTCTTGCTCTGCTTCTAAAATTTTACATTTTTCGTAAAAATTCTTTTCCAGGCTTTTGGCCCCTTCTAAAAATTTGGAGCAAATATTAATAGCTTCTTCGTACAGTTGTGCGTCTTGGCTCTTTTGAACCGTCGTTAGATAATCTTGCAGCTCTTCCCCTTTCATCAGAAAATTATTGTGAATCCTTTCGATATCGGAAGCATCAATTAGCTGCCCCTCAAACCACTGTTGGGTTTTCTCAAAATAGACGCTTTGTTTAGCAGAGTAACGACGCATCTCGTTCATGAGAACATCTAAAGAAGCTTCCGCTTCTTTAAATATCTTTTTAGGGTATTTATAGAGAAGCTTTTCTCCATGCTTAGACTTTGGTCTAGCCATATCAACAACCAGAAGACCTTTATCAATGACAATCCTAAAGGACACTGCAGCTAATACCGCAAAACCGGCAAGCACCAAAGAGATCCACACCAAATTTTTGCCTTCTACCGCTTGCTGTCCGATTTCCGGATATAGCGTTGTTAAACCAAGGAATCCGACAATCAACCAAAAGCTCCAAAGAAAGTAAAAAACGCAATTTTCTTTTAATAAACCTGAGATGATACCTCTAACAGGCCGCGACTGTCCTAGAGACTTCAAAGATAACCCCAAAAGGAATCCCAACAGAAGCAGAAACAAATGATATAAGTTAAGATTTACTACCGTTGCTGTCAGCAACACCACGGGCAAAGCCATATAGAGATTAATCGTGGAGGGTACGAATAGGGCTCCATTGAGAATCAACATCCAGGGATGCTCTATCGCAAACTGGATGTAATTATTTCCCGGTATCATATCAGGGGAAATTCCGGTGTTAATAGATAACAAATAGAGCATGAATTCGATGCAACATTTCATCAAAGCAAGCCCAAGTATAATCCCGAAGCATTGAGGAGAGTATGACTTGCGGGTTGCCCAAGCGGTAATGACTACGAACGCTAAAAACCCTACAAAATATTTGATCGGCAAAAACATGGCGACAGCGATTAAGCACTGGCCTATTTTCGAGGCCAGTAGCGACAACTGCGCACGATTTTTTTCGACGGTTACAGAGTTTGACAACAACGAACTTATGCGAACAAAAAAACCTTGTTCAGTATCTCTTAAGCTGTCAACAACCATCTTAACAAAGTCCAAAGCGCCAATGACTCGAGAACTATGAAAATAGTGACTAAATTGTAAAGAGGGGCATGTTATCGAATTGACGACAACAAGTCTGCAAGCAAATACATATGCGCAGATTCCACCCACCCCTGCCAGCAATAAGAGAATCAGTTCGTACACGTGATTATTCCCCTACAAATAGTTTTGAAAGAGCTCTTTGATCATCCGCTGTTAATGGAACACGAACGCGCTTTTGCAATAAAATCGTTTTCCACTGCGCGGCTGTGTATTCTGTACGGTAGCGGATGGAGTGCCACGCGGTGCCATACTCTTCATAAACCACTCCCCCTTGCTGTTTTAAAGCCGCTTCTTCCTGTTTCGTCAATTTTCTGGGAGTTTCTGACTCGCAAGTGACACACTCCTCCCAACAACAACACGAATTCGCTTCTAATGAACTCGATATGGCCGTAGCAATAGCTAAGATGAATAGTCTGTTTTTAATCTTCATCATTTCTCCGGATAGAATAGGTTGTTGTCCCGATCCTAATCGATTCGAGCGCATTTCGTCAATTTAAGTATAACTTTAATTTTTAATTCTGTAGAGTGTTGCCTTCAACTTTACACATAGGTCTCAATATGAATATCAGAAATACTTGGATTCTTGCTCTTATGGCAGTAGCAATCCCTTTTTATGCTTCAGCACAAACCGATGCCGAACCCCCAAAAGCTGACACTACAGCTTCGCCTACTTCTCCGACAGCAAAACTACTTGAAGAGGTCACAAGTGGTAAAATGGGATCTTCTCCAACAGCAAAGCTGCTGGAAGAGGACTCCGGCAGCGACAGTCTCGGCGACATCTGCCTTGCCTCCGAAAAAGAGTTAAATGCAAAAACCATCCAAGGCCTATGCGAAAAAATCAAACATTTGCAAGACAAACTTGATGATTTGGAATCGAATCAAACGGCACTAAGCAACAGCATTGAAGCTGTGACCGACGCTCCACCCGAAGATCTTAGAGCATTAGCCAACTTCATCCTCACAGGAACAGGGTACACGTACTATGCAGCTCCTGTTCACGAAAATGGCACCTTCGGTACTGTTAACGACCCGGTATTTCTATGGCGTTATGGCGACAATATGCTTTTCGAAATGAAACTCGATATCACGTTAGCAGACTGCGATACCAATATTCAGTTGATTTACGGGACCCTCGACTACGTCGTTAACGATTGGTTGACAGTTCGAGTAGGGAAGTACAGCACGCCTTTGGGTTTTGTTTGGGAAAAAATGACCACCGGTTGGATCAACAAACTCCCCACTCTTCCGCTCCCCTACAATCCACGCGCCCTTGCGCTAACTCCAGCAGCTGAAATTGGAGTAGACATTCGCGGTGCCGTCCCTTTTGACAACCTCCACTTCGATTGTGAAGGAAAAATTCCTTTCGTACTCAACTACGACATTTGGGTTGGGAATGGTCCTGACGAAAGCAAGGGGCGCATCCGATTAGGTTGCAACTATAATGACAACAACCACAACATCGCCTTTGGGGGACGTGTTGGCTTCCGTTTTGAACCTTACCGCGAGATCGGCATTTCCGGAGAGTGGGGCCAATGGAACAATAACAAACACGTCTCTGTTGTTACAAGCAAGCGCAGTCTCTTCTACAAAGCAGTGGTTTTAGACTTGCACTGGAGATATGTCAAATTTGTAGACATCTTAGGTGAAGCGATGTACACCAGCTACGGCGCGGTTCCTAATCACGCCCTTGGGATCCACTCTCGCGACGTCAAACAAGTGGGTGGCTGGCTGCAATTCGCTTCCTTTTTCTCGTGGCTATATACCAATTGCTGCCTCAAAGACACCATTTGGGACAATTTCGAAGGGGTCGTTCGGTACGGCGTAGTCAATAGCGGTGTGACAGATTTCAGCGGTCAGCAGTGGTCGTTCGGATTGAACTACCATTTTACCAATATGCTTATTTTAAAAGCGGCATACGACATTAACATAGAAAAAAGGCTAAAACATAACACATTCATAGCACAATTTGCTTACGCCTACTAATTTTTGACCGAAAATAGAAGGGATGGTATGAAGAGAAAAAAAAGAGGTAGCAAATGTTCTATTTCAAGCTCTCATCCCCCCTTCTTCTCTCTCTATGTTTTGGAGCAGTCGCTCCATCACTAAACCTTGCTGCCTCCATCAATGGAGACTACGTCTTAAAACAGGTCGCCGCGATAAGCGCTAAAGGGTATCCTACCGGAATTCAAGATATTTATACTCTGTATCAAGCGAAATGTATGACGTGTCACGGAGAAAAAGAGATCGTCAAATCGACAGGTGTTCTTCCTTCTTTTTGGGAGCAAACAGTCGAAAGGATGCGTACGATGCCAAAAGCTGATTTCTCTTCAGAAGAAGGGCATCGCATCAGTGAATTTTTGATCTACGATTCGTTCGAAAGACGTCGCGGGGAGCTAAAAAATCAGCTGAAGGCGTTGACGCCCGAACAACTGAAAGTGGAACAAGAGAAATTAGACGCTGTCATCAATAAATACAAAAATTAAGCAGCAGTTCTATGGATATTGGGGGTTTTCACCCTATTTTAGTGCACTTCCCTGTTGTTTTGTTCACCCTCACCGTTGTGCTCGACCTCGCTCAATATTTCTTCTTCGACAAACGCCCCTCTTACTACTCCCACTGGCTATTTTTAATCGGCGCGGTTTCGATAATCCCCTCCATCCTCACAGGACTTGTCGCTTCTAGTGCTTATCCGGAGAGTTTGTCGCTTCACCTTCATAAAGCGCTCGCGTTCTTCCTTACAGCCTTGATCTTTACTCAGGTCGTTATACGGATAGGGCTTTTGAGAAATTTCTCATTGATTTCCAGCAAATATGTCGTCTTTTTGAGTGTCATCATTTTCCTTATTGTCAGCCTCACAGGTGATGTTGGAGGAGTTTTAGCAAGAGGGACATCCCCCTTCAAAACTGGAGCAGTAGAAAAACAGTTCGACTTCAACAGTGCAGACTCCAAAGAAGTTCGCAAATATACTCCCGAACAATTGACCAATTATTTGATCAAGAAAATTACCGTTTTGGATGTGATTCCCATCTTTGAAAGGCACAAATGCGCACGCTGCCATGCCGATAAATTTGTAGGATCATTGCCAAGCAAATTCACCAGCGAAACAAAAGACAGCCCGGCTTGGCTAACTAGAGATGAAAAAGGGAATCTCGTGAAGTGGGAAGAGTCGCCATTTTACGAAACAACGATTCTCTACAACAGAATGCCTATCGATGCCGAAAAAAATTCGTGGGGGATTTCCTGGTCGGAGCGCCTGACATTAATCCGCTGGCTTCAAAACAACGCTCCGGTTGTGCCGCCATCTCCTTGATTGAAACCGTAATACCGGGCCGAGGATGGCATAAGCATTAACACCCAATGAAAGGAACGGGATAACGCGGAGACGCGGGGACGCTGAGACGCGGAGTGTTTTCTTTTATAAAAAATAGAATTGCTAGCGTTCCTTGAAATCGGAATGCATTCCGACTTTTTGATTGATTTTATCGGATCATAATCCGATAATGAAGAAAAGGGATTTAACGATCATGGACGAACTCTATCAGCTAAGCCTACAGTTTCTTCACACTCGTAATCAAAATTACCGTCGTTATTTTATTCGAGAGCATTCGCTGAACGAGAAAATGTCCATTTTGGTCGGACAGCGTGGTGTCGGTAAAACAACCCTGCTCATTCAGTATTTGCTGGATTTCGTGAAAGGAGACTTGACTAGCAAGAAAATTTTATACGTCCCCTCCGATCACTTTTCCCTTGGAAATCAATCTCTCTACACCATTGCGGAGAACTTTGTTTTAAACGGCGGTGAATTCATTGCCTTTGATGAAATTCACAAAGTTCCAAACTGGTCTATATCTTTAAAAAGCATTTACGACAGTTTCCCTAAGCTAAAGGTGTTAGCTTCCGGAAGTTCCGCCTTAGAAATTCATCGGGGATCGCATGATTTAAGTCGTCGTGCCATCGTTTATCGTGTTTTTGGACTTTCATTCCGAGAATACTTAGAAATGGAACTTGAAATCGAGCTCTCCCGAATTAACATGGATGATTTATTGGTCAATCACCAAAACCTATCCGTAAAGATCGTTTCCTTGATCGAAAAGAGGAAAAAACAGAAAATTTTACCTCTCTTCAAACACTATTTGAGGCACGGTTTTTATCCGTATTGGTTCGAATTGAAGGATGAAGATAAATTTGCAATCACTCTTGAACAAAGTATCCATACGACATTAGAATCAGATCTTATAGCAATCCACCCCAATCTGTCTGGAAGCAGCATCAAAAAAATTCATGCGTTACTAGCATTTATTGCTCAAAATGTTCCTTACAGCCCCAACTGGAAAGACTTATGTAAGCTAATTGAAGTTGGAGACGAACGCACATTAAAAAACTATTTCGCTCTTTTAGACGATGCAGATTTGATTAAACTGCTCTATTCCAGCTCCACAAAACTAAGCAGCATTGACAACCCAGCCAAAATCTATTTGCAAAACACAAATATTGCTCACACTATAGCCAGAGGAAAAGAAAATAAAGGAAATTTAAGAGAAACTTTTCTTTTTAACATGTTTGCCAGAAAACATGAAGTGACACTCCCATCAAATGGAGATTTTTTAATTGACCGTACGATCCTTATTGAAGCTGGCGGAGCAAAAAAATCCAAAAAACAGATTTGGAATGAATCAGAGGCTTATGTTGCTGCCGATGACATTGAGATCGGCATTAACAACAAAATCCCTTTATGGCTGTTCGGGTTTCTAAACTAACGGCATCCTAACTCATTATATTTCTCATGTTATTGAAAATTAACACCCAATGAAAGGAACGGGATAACGCGGAGACGCGGGGACGCTGAGGCGCGGAGAAGATTCTTTTTTATAAAAGAGAATACTCCGCGTCCCAGCGTCCCCGCGTCCATCCTATTGCGCACATCTTTTTTTGACAAAAATCATAATATGCTACTCT
>CAMFKA010000118.1 GCA_945957185.1 uncultured Chlamydiaceae bacterium
AGTGAGCACAGCGAACGGAAACCTGGGTAAGATCAAAATAACGATTTGAGGCCTGAAAGGTCGACATAAATGCTTAAGTTGACGACATTGGTCCCTGCCGTTGCGCATGAAGGAGATGGACGTTGGACGAATTGAACCCCCATTGGACAGAGTAAACAAATTCTAGCTACTAGTCCAAAGTGTCCAACTCGTCCAATGTTCAATTTTTACAGCTTTTTCAGCTCGTCGATGATTCCGGGGATCTCTTTCTCTAATTTTGCGACAAACTCTTTCAGGCGATCGATCGAAACCGCTAACAGCACTTTAGCTTGGTCGTAAGTGATCTTTTCTTTGCTTGCCAGCACTTGCAGCATGTTGTGTGCTGTAGAAAGCAGCTGATCCGCTTTTGCAGGCTCGTGAACGAGTTTTTCAAATACCACTTTGGATTTTTCGTCGAGCTTGCTTACATCGACCTTGCTGAGTTTATCTAGAAACTCTTTCAGGTTCATGATCGCTTTCTCTTTATCAATTTTAGACAAGAAATCTGTTCTTATCTGTGTGAAAAAGCCTGTAGAAAGGTCTTTAAATTTCTGTGCTCTCTCGTTCAAAGGCTGATGTTGGGTTGCCATAGGCACCTCCCGTGTTTAATTTGATTATTTCAATTGTAAAATTTAAAGTCAATTTGATTGGTATGTTAATACTTTCCAAACTCCATCTTCTTTTACTAACGTCACTAATTCGTACACATTTTCTTTATTAGCAAATTTGGAACGGTAGAAAAATACCATGTAGTCGCCCTTAGGGAGGTTGGCAGGGTCTTTCGCTGTGCGTTGATCACTGATCTCTCTTGACAGAAGTTTCCCAAGAGGTTTGCGTAATTTTTCCATCATCACAGTCCAGTCTTGCTGAGGAATTGTCGCTTGGAAATAACTGCTAGCACTCGACCAGCTTTTCGTATAGTCTTGAGAATCAAGTAGTTCTACAAACGCTTTCGAGACTTCAGCGCTGTCTTGCAAATCTTTAAGTTCTTTTGGATCTGTGGTATTGTACTGAATTTCTTGTGTTGTTTCTGTTGCAGCAATAAGTGGGAGCGCGCTGAGGCTTCCAATTAAAAATGCCTTTAAAAATGTTGATCGCATGATGAAATGGCTCCTTTTTTACTTATCCATGAAATTGTTGTTCTTCTGTTGACCCTTTTAACGCATGTGTTGATGCTTTTCCTTGGGTAAGGACTGTCATCAGCTCATCAAAGTACCCTGTACCAACAAAGCGTTGATGCTTGATTGCTTTAAATCCGTAATTTTTCTCCAACGCAAACTCTTTATCTTGAAAGTCGGCATACGCTGCCATTCCGGTGTCTTTGTAGTGGCGTGCCAGATCGAACATGCTGGCGTTGAGTGTGTGAAACCCTGCGAGAGTGATAAATTGGAATTTGTAACCCATCTCGGCAAGTTTCTCTTGAAATACGATTAACGTCTCATTGTCAAGGTGCTTTTTCCAGTTGAAAGAAGGTGAGCAATTATAGGCCAGCATCTTTCCGGGGTAGTGACGATGCATCTCTTCCGCAAATTCTTTGGCTTCTCCAAGGTCGGGCGTCGAGGTTTCGCACCACACCAGATCGCTGTATGGGGCATATGCGAGGCCGCGAGCGACAGCAAGCGGGATGCCGCCCTTAATATAAAAGAACCCTTCTGAAGAGCGTTCGCCTGTTAAAAACTGTTGATCGATTTCATCGGCATCGGAGCGCACTAAATTCGCGGAATGGGCATCTGTTCTGGCGATAATCACGGTAGGGACACCCATGGTATCCGCAGCAAAGCGTGCGGTGATAAGCTTTTCGATAAAGTCTCCGCTGGGGACTAATACTTTACCGCCCATGTGTCCGCATTTTTTGAGAGAAGAGAGTTGATCTTCGAGGTGAATCCCTGCAGCTCCGGCTTCGATCATCGCTTTGACGAGTTCAAACGCGTTGAGTGGACCTCCAAACCCAGCCTCAGCATCTGCGACGATAGGGACATGCCAATCGATATCTCCGGATTTGTCCATATGTTGAATTTGATCTGCGCGGACAAAAGCTTTATTGATCCGTTTGATCAGTTGTGGAACGCTTGTCACGGGGTATAAGCTTTGATCGGGATAGGTTTCCAGAGCGTCGTTAGCATCGGCAGCGACTTGCCATCCGCTGACGTAAATCGCCTTTAATCCCGCCTGCACCTGTTGCACTGCTTGGCATCCGGTCATGGCGCCCATTGCGCGGATGAAGTGATCTTGAGAAAGCAGTTTCCATAGGTTCTGGGCGCCGATACGTGCAAAGGAGTGGTCAATTTGCATTGTACCGGCAAGTAATTCGACTTCTGCAGCGGTATAAGGACGCTTAACTCCTTTCCAGCGGGGATCTGTTTTCCAAGATTTTTCTAATGATTTTGCGTCCATAAACCACCTCACTCTTCTAAATAGTTATAGGCATCCAAAGTTAAAAAGTCGACAAAGTCTTCAGAAAAGATTAACTTTTCAAGAATCTCTTTCGCTTCGGAGTACCTGTGATGATCACTTCTTCCTTCGGAGAGGAATTTAATTTGATTGTCGATGATGGTGGAGTAGAGTTCTTTTGTGATGTGAGCGCCATTATCTAATGTGACTCCGGGGTGATGCAGCCATTGCCACAATTGTGCTCTGCTGATTTCAGCGGTGGCGGCATCTTCCATCAAGTTGTTTATTGCTGCAGCACCAACGCCTCTCAACCACGATTCGATGTACGCGAGAGCGATCGAGATGTTGCTGATGACTCCGTTAAGGGTGATTTTCGATTGTGGAATTGTAAAGTTGATCAAAGCAGAAGCTTTGGGGGTGAAATCGTCTCTAAGAACGTTTAACTGATTGTCTTTACCATTCATCCCCGAGGACATGATTTCTTTGGCTAGGGAGACAAGGTCCGGATGGGCGACCCAAGTGCCATCAAAACCGTCGGTGACTTCTCGCTCTTTATCTGCGCGTACTTGACTGATGGCTTTTTCGTTGACGGCGGCGTCGCGGCGGCTGGGGATAAAGGCAGACATTCCTCCAATAGCTTGTACAGAGCGTCTGTGACAAGTTTTGACTAAATCCAGGCAGTAGGCGCGCATAAAAGGATTCGTCATCGTCAGCTGGCTGCGGTCGGGAAAGATAAAATTGCGATCGAAGGCAAATTTTTTGATGATGCTGAACAGGTAGTCCCAACGTCCTGCGTTAAGACCTGCGGAGTGATCGCGCAGCTCGTAGAGGATCTCTTCCATTTGAAAGGCAGCGCCGATAGTTTCGACAAGGACGGTAGCTCTGATAGTGCCTATAGGGATATTCAAAGTCTTTTGAGCAAAATTGAAAACATCATTCCACAACCTTGCTTCCAAGTGACTTTCCATTTTTGGGAGATAAAAGTAGGGGCCGCTTCCTTTTCGGATCAGACGAGCGGCGTTGTGAAAGAAAAATAGGCCAAAGTCGAAGAGAGAAGCAGAGATAGGTTCCCCCTTAATAATCACATGTTTTTCGTGTAGATGCCATCCGCGAGGCCTGACCATCAAAGTGGCTCGCTCTTGGTCGATTTTGTAGTGTTTCCCTTCGGGGCTAGTGTATTCGAGGGTGCCTTCGATGGCATCGATCAAGTTGAGTTGCCCTTGAATCAGGTTATCCCAAGTGGGGGAGTTGGCGTCTTCAAAGTCGGCCATGTAGACGTTTGCTTTCGAGTTGAAAGCGTTGATCATCATTTTTGCGTCTGTAGGGCCCGTGATTTCCACCCAGCGCCGTTTTAAGTCTTTAGGGATAGAAGCACCCTTCCATGACTGGTCGTTGCGAATGGAGGCGGTGTCTTTTAAGTAATCGAAATGGACGCCTTTTGATAGCTCTTTTGTGCGCGTTTTACGAAGATTTAGTAGCTCTTCTCGTCGAGAGTTAAAAGTGGTGTGCAGATCGTGGATAAAGAGCAGCGCTTCAGGGGTCAATAATGCATCGTAATTGGGTTTCAGTTTCCCTGAAATTGTCACTATATCTTTAAGAATAGACATTTTATCCCCCCGATGATTCACCAAAATTTGGTAGTAACCCTTTTCTATAACATAATAAATTCGTTTTTTGGTGTGTAGCTAAATTGCACTTAAAATGAAGTAACTGGTAGTTTAAACGTAGGGCAGACAGGGGGGGAAATAACAATACCCCCTGCTAAACTAAAATCCCGTGCCTGTGCCCGTGCCTCTGCCTGTGCCCGCCCTTTCCCGATACGTGGGTGATTCGGGCAATGGCACAGACACGGGATTGCGGAGAAGATTTGACATAAAAGATATTACTAGAAAATTTTAATGTGTAATCAACGATGGCTATAAGTGTTTTTGAATTGTTTTCGATAGGGATCGGTCCTTCAAGCTCTCACACGCTTGGACCTATGCGCGCTGCTAATGAATTTCTTCACGAATTACAGGCGCTTAAACTCAATAATTCTGTCCATCAAATCGTTGTCGATTTGTATGGTTCCCTAGCTCTTACAGGGAAAGGGCATTGTACCGACATCGCAGTCATGCTTGGTTTGGAGGGTGACCGCGCGGACCTCGTCGATCCCGACACCATTCCTCAAAGAATTGCCGCAATGAACGCATCGAAACAGCTGATGTTAAATAAACAGAAAGCCGTTGCTTTCGAAATCCATTTTCACAAGGAACAGCAGCTCGACTACCACCCCAATGGGATGAAATTTACGGCTTTTAAGGAAAATGGAGATCTCTTAACATCTCACATTTACTACTCTATCGGCGGAGGCTTCATTCTGGATGACCGCGACATCAACGCAAGTCAACCGCACGAGGCAAAAGCATCGCCGCCTTACTCCTTTGAGTCCGCACAAGAGCTGCTGACTTTGTGCTCGAAAAACCACCTCACCATCGCGCAATTGGTGATGGAAAACGAAAAAACGTGGAGATCGGAAGAGGAAATCCGTAGAGGCATCCTCAACATCTGGAATGTAATGCAGAAATGTATCGACAGAGGGTGTCACGAAGAGGGAACTCTTCCCGGAGGCCTTAACGTCCGTCGCCGCGCAGCTCCTTTGGCACAGAAGCTGCAAAATAGTGATCAAAATTCTCCTGCATTATTCATTGAATGGGTCAGTTTGTGGGCTTTGGCGGTCAACGAAGAGAACGCTGCCGGTAGCCGTGTCGTTACGGCACCGACAAATGGATCTGCGGGAGTTATCCCGGCAGTCCTCAAATACTACCAAAAGATGACTCAAAACCCCACAGACGACGGTCTCGTCACATTTTTCCTGACCTCAGCAGCGATAGGGACGCTTTTCAAAAAGAATGCCTCCATCTCCGCCGCTGAAATGGGATGCATGGGGGAAGTGGGCGTCGCTTGTTCAATGGCAGCAGCAGGGCTTGTCGCTGCGCTTGGGGGATCGCCGTTGCAAGTGGAAAATGCCGCCGAAATAGGAATGGAGCACAATCTAGGGCTTACTTGCGATCCGATCATGGGTCTTGTTCAAATTCCGTGCATTGAAAGAAATACCATGGGTGCTGTAAAAGCAATTAATGCCGCTTACTTGGCGTTAAGGGAGGATGGGGCTCATCGAGTTTCTCTTGACCAAGTGATTGCGACTATGAGACAAACAGGAATTGATATGATGTCGATATACAAAGAGACATCGCTCGGAGGCTTGGCCGCAAACGTACCGGAGTGCTAAATGGAGTTTGAGACGCGAGAAAGTGTCACATTAAGAAAAGGGGATCAAAAAGTCTTTGGGATGCTTCACCTACCAAAAGGTTCCCATCGCGCGCCGGCAGTTCTTTTCTTTCATGGGTTGGGCGGAGATAAGTGTGGCGCACATCGCATCTATGTGCTTATCGCCGAAGCCTTTTCCAAAGCAGGGATCGCTTCCTTTCGATTCGACTTCCGCGGAGCGGGAGACAGTGAAGGGGATTTCATCGACACGACCATCGACAGTCAAGTGGACGATGCCGTTCACGCATTAGAATTTATCAAGCAACATCCACGAATTGATTCCGGAAAAATTGGATTTTTCGGTCGCTCTTTTGGCGGCGTTGTGGCTATTGTGGCAGCTGAAAAAACTCAAGCAGCATCTTCGATAGCATTGTGGGCTCCATTTTTTGATGGAGAGCAGTGGAAACAGCGATTAGAATCGGTGTTAGCCGCAAAAGGGGTCTCTGAAGATGAAATGCTAGAGCTCTCGACGATTAATGGACTCAACCCCGGTCTTGGGTTGTTTCAACAGATCGCTCAACTTGAGACCTCTCGACTGATGCAGCAATTGCACCACGTCCCTTTCTTACACATTTATGGGGAAAAGGATGAAGTGATCGATCAGCTTCACACTCATAAGTACGAATACATCCGCAAGGGTGCGGCTGCTGAAAGCCGATTCATTCGTTATCCGGAATCGGATCACGATTTCCAACATCTGAAAGAACAGAAGCAGGCTATTGACGAAACGCTCCAATGGTTTAAAGAGACCTTGCAGTAATAACGGGGAGATTAAATGGAAAGCAAATCTTTATCTGAGCTACGCCTCGATTATAAACCTCAAATTCCTGATGCACTTGATGACATCGAGCTCCTTGTCGGGTACTCCCACGATGAGACTCACGGCAACGCCACCATACAGACTCTTTTTCCGAAAACTCACTCTCAACCCATTGTCCACTTTCAAAAAGGGTACCCACCTAAACATGTCGCTCTTAAAGCTGTCTCTTATACACATCTGACGCTGCCGACGACTAGTCGAGTGTAG
>CAMFKA010000119.1 GCA_945957185.1 uncultured Chlamydiaceae bacterium
GATGAAACTGTCGACATCTCCAAAACCGGTGAACATGTCTCCCCGGCCAAATGGAAAGAAATGCTTGAAACTCTCCCCGGAAAAGTCTTGATCGACGTCCGAAACGACTACGAATGGAAGCTGGGGAATTTCACCGGAGCAGAACTTCCTCCCTGTGAAACCTTTAGGGAATTTAAAGAGTACGGCAGCAAATTAAAAGAGCAAGTTGATCCGCAGAAAACTCCGGTCATGATGTACTGCACCGGAGGAATCCGTTGCGAGCTTTACTCGGCTGTTCTCAAAGAGTTAGGATTTGACAATGTATTTCAACTTGATGGTGGCATCATCAACTACGGTCTTCAGCAAGGGGTCGACCACTGGAATGGGAAGCTGTTTGTCTTTGACGATCGATTAGCTGTTCCCATCTGTGAGGATGACGCCCCCGTGATTGGAAAATGTCACCACTGCCAAACGCCGAACGAAACCTATCTGAACTGCGCAAACATGGACTGCAATAATCTATTTCTCTGCTGTTCAGAGTGCGCAAGCAATTTCCAAGGGTGCTGCAGCGAAACATGCAAATGTGCAGAGCGCGTGCGCCCCTATCATAAAGATACAGCCCACAAACCGTTTCGTCGTTCGCATTTGTTGGAATCCAACCCCTAAAATTTACCGCAACAACAGTAAATTAATGCTGTTTCAGCTAAATTTTACTTCAAAAACCTCAAAAACCCACATTTTTACCGCTATCGAGGTAAAAATGTAGGGTTTTCACATTATTTTCGTGCTATTTTAATTGAAATCACCCAAAATCACTGTTATAGCGGTAAATAATCCAGGTTGAGTATTTATGAATCCTAAAAAAATTGGTGATATGATCCGGTTCCATAGAAAGATTGCCGGGATATCACAAGAAGATCTTGCTCTACAGGCGGGGCTAGGAAAGACTGTTATTTTCGATCTAGAAAAAGGCAAAATGACAGTTCGATTAGAAACTCTTTTAAAAGTCTTATTCGCTCTAAACATAAAATTAGACTTTCAAAGCCCTTTGATGGATCAGTTTAAGGAGAGTTCACATGAGAAAAGCTAATGTTTTTGTCGATAATATAAAAGCCGGAGAGCTTCAGGAAATAGTGAGAGCACAGCATTATCGTTTCGTTTATGACGATAATTACAACGGCTCCTCAGTATCATTAGAAATGCCTTTAATAAAAAGAATATACGATTATGATCGCTTCCCTCCATTTTTCGAAGGATTACTCCCTGAAGGAACAATGCTAGAAGCTCTTCTTCGAAAAACAAAAACCGATCGCGATGATTATTTTTCACAGCTGATGATAGTTGGACACGACATGGTTGGAAATGTCACTGTCGAGATTGCAAAATGAATCGATGTCCAATTACATATGAAGCATGCGGAAAAGATAAATACTCCTCTAAAGGTTTAAAGCTTCTATCCAAAAATTTAAACCATTTAAATGATTTTGCTTATACATCCAAACAACAGCAGCAGCTTGCTCTGCGGTATGCGGATAAAATGTCAATTCAGGGGATGCAACCCAAGCTAAGTGTTGTGTTTAAGCCCTCTAAAGAGTCATTTGAACTCGTTGAAAGAAACGGAACGTACATATTCAAACCTCCCCACGATTCGTACGAAGAAGTGCCCCAAAACGAAGATGTGACAATGAAACTTGCCTCCACAATAGGAATAAGAACCCCAATCCATGGCTTAATCTACAATATAGATGGCACTCAAACGTATTTTATCAAGCGATTTGACCGCGCTTCAAAAAACCAAAAAATTGCTGTGGAAGATTTTGGTCAACTTTTAGGTCTGTCTAGAGACACAAAATATGAATCAAGTATGGAAAAAATGATTCCCGTAATTGATAAACACTGTACGTTTCCCCTAAAGGAAAAAATCTACTTATTTAAGATGATCATCTTCAACTTTCTAACGGGTAATGAAGATGTGCACATCAAAAATTTTTCAATCATAAGAAAAAAAAATCGTGTAGAGTTCAGCCCTGCGTATGATTTGCTGAACACCACTTTAGTCACGACAGGAAAAGAAGAAATCGCACTTCCGTTAAGAGGAAAAAAAAGCAATCTGAAGCGCGAAGATTTAATCAACTATTTTGGATTGGAAAGACTAGAATTATCTGAGAAATTGATCTCTAAAGAGATTCAAATTTTCGAAAAAGCAATAAAAAAATGGCCGGCTCTTATTCAAAACTCGTTTTTATCCCCATCTATGCAAAAACGGTACATCGACCTGATTCAATCACGATGGAATAGACTAACGGATAGCTCTGTTTAAGGAGAGTTTGAGTGTAAAATGGAAACCAGCTATAAGTAGGAGTTAGTGAACAGCAGCGGAGGTGCAGGGATGACTGAATTTTACTTATTAGCAGATGCCACTAGTCTGGGATTCGACCCCCTGCTAACACTCTATGCCAGCATCGCTTTCGTAGTGATCGGTGTGGGCCTTGCGATCATGATTCTCTTCACAAAAGCTAAGTTGGTGTCGTCGACTTTAACGACAATTCAAATCAACGATGACCCCGCCCTCACTCGCGTTGTCCCGGGAGGGGGAACCTTACTGAATGCATTAACCTCCAACGGCATCCCCATTCCCAGCCCTTGTGGAGGAAAAGCCACTTGTAAGCAATGCCGCGTAGATATCGTAGAGGGTGCCAGCGACCCTCTCGAAACCGATAAAGCCACATTCACAAAGAAAGAGTTGAAAGAGGGTTGGCGTCTTTCGTGCCAGACAAAAGTCAAGGGAGATCTGAAACTGCATCTCGAACTCCACGACACCCACGTGTGGAACTGCAAGGTCATCAGCAACGATAACGTTGCAACGTTCATTAAAGAACTTGTCGTAGAACTCCCCGAAGGGGAAGAAGTTCCGTACCGCTCCGGAGGCTACTTACAATTCCATGTCCCACCGTTCCAAACAAATACCGAAGAGTGGAAAAAGACAATGGATCCCAAATACTATGCTGATTGGGAGAAATTTGGTCTTTTTGAACGAGAACTGAATTTTAAAAACCTTCCTACAGGGAACGACGAAGTCATTCGCGCTTACTCCATGGCCTCTTACCCAGCAGAAGGAAAAAAACTCAGATTCAACATCCGAATCGCCACCCCACCGTTTATAGGCGGGAAACTAGCCGAAAGTATCCCTTGGGGAATTTGCTCCACATACACGTTTGGTTTGAAACCGGGGGATACAGTAAAGCTTTCCGGACCCTACGGTGAATCGTTCATGATCAACGACAACAGCGAATTAGTCTTTCTCATTGGTGGTGCGGGGTCATCGTTTGGTCGCAGCCATATCCTTCACTTGTTCAACACAGAAAACACGAAACGTAAAGTGACAATGTGGTATGGAGCCCGTTCGATAAAAGAGAACATCTACCAAGAAGAGTACGAAGAATTAGAGAAAAAGCACCCCAACTTCAAATACCACCTTGTGCTATCCGAACCGCTACCGGAAGATCTAGCTGCGGGCTGGCCAAAGGAAGACCCCATTAAAACGAATTTTCTCTTCAGGGCCTTCGAAGAGGGACAACTCAAAAAGATGGATGCTCCCGAAGAGTGCCGATTCTATGTGTGTGGTCCCCCATTGCACAACAAGAGTGTATTAAAGCTTCTCGACGACTACGGCGTCCCTCGCGAAAATATCGTCCTTGACGACTTTGGAAGCTGATGCATCGATGAAAGTTTCTATCGCCCAAATCAACCCTACCATTGGCGACTTTCGCGGCAACCGCAACGAAATCGTCGAAGGGATTCGTCGCGCCCGGCAGCAAGGGGCGCAAATCGTATTATTTCCCGAATGCGCCATCACAGGGTATCCTGCAGAAGATTTTTTATTGATTCCTGAATTTATCGACGAAGCAAACAGTACACTCCTGTCTATTGTACCTGAGACTACGGGGATCTGCGCGATCATCGGTCTGCCCACACGCTGTGAAGGGCTCGGAGAGAAAAAGCTCTATAACAGCGCTGCTGTTATGGTTAACGGCACGATTATCGGTTATCACCACAAACAACTTCTTCCGACGTATGACGTCTTCGATGAACGCAGGTACTTTGAACCCGGTAAAGAGCTGCGCATTTGGGATATTTTTGGCAAACGCGTTGCTATAACAATCTGCGAAGACCTATGGGAAGGATGCCTGGTCCTTAAAGAATCTTCGTACCACCAAAATATCTTAAAAAAATTAAAAGCAGGAAACCCCGACCTCTTTCTCAATTTATCAGCCTCCCCCTACTACAAGGGTAAAGTGGAAACTCGCATTAATCTTTGTCGACACGCTGCACAAACTCTGGGAGCCCCGGTTGTGCTTTGCAATCAATTTGGAGGCAACGATAGCCTTGTATTTGATGGCCACAGCATTGCTATGGATAAACATGGACAGCTGCAGCAGCTAGGAAATGGGTTCGCCTTCGACCAGTTTGTCTACGACACAGACACTCCTTCCAAAAAATACGACTACATCTACAATCCTAACAAGGAGATCTACCAAGCACTGGTAGTAGGTCTTCGAGACTATTTTCATAAATCGGGGCTACAAAAAGCGTGTTTAGGGTTGTCCGGAGGAATCGACTCCGCATTAGTCGCTTGTATTGCTGTGGATGCATTAGGAGCAGAAAACATCCTGGGAGTGTTAATGCCCTCTCGCTACTCCAGCAAAGAGAGTTTTACAGATGCCTATGACTTAGTAAAAAATTTAGGGATCGCTACCAAAGAAATATCGATTGAATCTGCCTTTACTTCCTATTTAGAAGTTCTAAATCCCCATTTTGAAGGAAAAAATACCGATATCACTGAAGAGAATCTACAAGCACGCGTTCGTGGGATGATGTTAATGGCCCTTTCCAATAAGCATGGGTACACAGTGTTGGCGACGGGCAACAAAAGCGAATTAGCAATGGGCTACTGCACATTATATGGCGATATGTGTGGAGGCATTGCGCCTATCGGAGATATCACCAAAACAGAGGTCTATTCTTTAGCGCGATGGATCAATCGCCACAAGGCGATTATCCCTGAAAATTGCATTCAAAAACCTCCGTCAGCAGAATTAAAACCCAATCAAAAAGATAGTGACACCCTCCCTGACTACGCTATTTTAGATAATATCATTAAGGCACATGTAGAGGGATATCACTCTGCAGAGCAAATTGTACGTGCTTACGGCTACCCTGAAGAGCTCGTCAATCGTGTGATCAAGGCGATCCACAGAAATGAATTTAAAAGGCGCCAAGGGGCGCCTGCTTTAAAGGTATCTCCGAAAGCGTTTAGCTACGGCAGAAGATTCCCAATCGTACAACGTCACTTCAATTGACATCTAGTTCTTCTTCAGACCAATCTTCGGGCTCATCTTCTAGAAAAGCTTTTGCAAACCTCTTCTGCAAAGCGTTTACAATTTCCTCAGAAAACACCTCTGAGGATGCCCTGACAAGTCGGTCTGTCAATTTGGGAGCGGGCAAGACCTGAACGGAGGTTGTACGTAGCAATTGAGGTGGTTTCTCCTCTTCAATCCAAACGCAATCACCGAAAACCTCTTCTTCAACAGGAGCTGCGACCCTAGAAAACATCTTCATATTAAACATTGTCCCCAGACGGTTCCTGGTATTTTCTGCTTTGTACTGTTGCACTTTCTCGTCGATATCGATTTTTTTTTCATTTCGCTTTTTTAATCTTTCCATAAAGGTATTTAAAAAACTTGGAGGTGCCTTTTTAATATCTTTTTTATGTGGATCCCTTCTCATGCGGCTAACAATACCCCCTAAAAACGAAGATTTTGGCACCGGCTTTTCTTCCACTATACCCCTCTTGAATTGATGAACTTTGGGTATGATAATCTGACGAGGTGGTGTTGGCGAATTTGAAGAGGATGAAGGGGGGGAAGGGGGTGCTTGGGGAATTGGTATAGACATCTCTTTAATGGTATCAACGACACGGTCAGAAGCTTTGATCACTTTTTCAAGGTTTTGCTTCTCTTGTTGAATCCACTCGCTTTGTTCTCGTAACTTAGCTATCCATGCGAACGACAATGTATTGAGCCTGTCGGCTGTTTGTTTTTTCCCCTCCCGTGTGTACGTCTGCATGAGATTAGAGAGTCCCGCTTCGAGACTATTCCCCGGCATACCGTTTGTCTTTTTGGGAGGATTGAGCAAAAGTTGAGAAATGGCAAAAGCTTTCTGCACACTAAATGCTTCGACTCTTCCAACACGCTTGCCCTCTTTGAATTTTTCGATCCCTGTCTTAGCATTTATCAAAGCATTAAAAACTTGTTGACACAAGTCATCGACATACATTGTATTAAACGCTCCCCAAACCCAGCGCGTCAGTCTCGAAGAACCGCTATCTACAATTAATTTTCCATCTTTTTGAATCCAGGGCTTTTGACCTTCCTCAAACGCCATTAACTGTTTTAAATTATCGAACAGAAGTTGAAATTTATTCAATTCATCTTGTTGAGAAAATTGTAATCTATTCTGTTGTGTCGAGGTAGAGCTTCCCCGCATTGAAACATCTGATGATGCCGCCATATGAACACTCCTCATATTTCTCTCCGCTAGACTGCCGAATGAGCTGTCTGGAGTCCTGTTCATCTTATAAGAAATTAATTAATTTGCATCCTCAAATTAATTAATTATTTTTTGCGGTCGCGTGCTGTACGAGAAATTTTGTTCCAGATGCCACTGAGACCCATCGCGCTCATCATCTCTTTAAT